>NZ_JADBSZ010000200.1:0-69231 GCF_020246425.1 Microcystis sp. M079S1 | reverse complement strand
CTTCGACAATTTTTCGTTTACCAAATGGAGGAGATCGTTCTCCTGATGTTGCTTGGATAAAACGGGAGAGATGGGAAGCTTTGAGCGCAGAAGAGCGAGAAAAGTTCCCGCCTTTGTGTTCTGATTTTGTGATTGAATCACGTTCTCGTACCGATTCTTTAACCTCTTTACAGGACAAGATGAGTGAATATTTAGCCAGTGGTTTACGTTTGGGTTGGTTGATTAATCCTCAACAGCAGCAGGTGGAAATCTACCGACTAAATAGCGATGGGGAAATTATTAATTTACCTGCTATTTTATCTGGGGAAGATGTCTTACCCGGGTTTGTTTTGAATTTAACTTAGGAAGGATTGAGTACCCAGACAGAATTAATTACACATATTTTTCTCTGAACTGATAACTGATACAGCAGTTCTGGCGTTCCCTAAAACCAGAGACTTTGTACCTCACTCTTAAGATAACTGCTATGAGTTATAGTGTATAAAGTAGCAAGAAGGAGAAGCGATTATGGAAACTGTAGTGTTAAATCTAGAGACAGTTAATTTGACTGATGAACAATTTTATCATCTCTGTCAGGCTAATCAAACATGGAATTTAGAACGTAATCAAAAAGGAGAATTATTAATTATGCCTCCCGTGGGTGGAAATACTGGTAAACAAGAAGCTAATTTGATTGTTAAAGTGGGGGTATGGAACGAGCAAACTCAACTTGGTGAGGTGTTTAGTTCTTCGACAATTTTTCGTTTACCAAATGGAGGAGATCGTTCTCCTGATGTTGCTTGGATAAAACGGGAGAGATGGGAAGCTTTGAGCGCAGAAGAGCGAGAAAAGTTCCCGCCTTTGTGTCCCGATTTTGTGATTGAATTACGTTCTCGTACCGATTCTTTAACCTCTTTACAGGACAAGATGCGCGAATATTTAGCCAGTGGTTTACGTTTAGGTTGGTTGATTAATCCGCAACAGCAGCAGGTGGAAATCTACCGACTAAATAGCGATGGGGAAATTATTAATTTACCTGCTATTTTATCCGGGGAAGATGTCTTACCCGGGTTTGTTTTGAATTTAACTTAGGAAGGATTACAGGGAATAACAAAGGGAATGACACCGAATCAGGCTATCTCTATTTTGTCAAGACATTTCCAGAAAAGCGATCGATTGTCAGCTTGGCGGTGTATAATCTCTCAAAAGCCAGCATCAAGCTACAAAGTTCTCAATATCGCCCAAAAAAACAATCAGGATTTCAGGAACAGATTCTCTCGCTACTGCTTCAAAGAAAGAGGAAACTCTCAGTCACAACATTGATATTTGTCAATAATGTCACCTAAAATTTTCAATCATCACTTTACTCCCCTCAAATCCCTCTCTTTGGGGTTATTTCTCCTGCAAGCTTTCACTCCCCTCACCCTAGCAGCCCCCCCGCGAGAACCGGATCAAACCGTCGGCTGTGATATTCTGGTGGTGGGTGGTGGTTTAGCCGGTGCCGGTGCGGCCTACGAAGCTTTATTATTAGGAAAAACCGTCTGTTTAACCGAGATTACCGACTGGGTGGGTGGACAGATATCTTCTCAGGGAACCTCCGCATTAGATGAAAGACGAACACAAAGAGAAAAATTATTTTTCCCGAAAGGTTATCTAGAATTTAGGGAAAGAATTAGAAAGCATTACGGGAAACGCAACCCCGGAGAATGTTGGGTAAGCGGGTCTTGTTTTTTGCCTTTTGATGGACATAAATTATTATTTCAACAGTTAGAAGACGCTGCCAAAAAAGGCAAAGGAACCCTGAAATGGTTTCCCTCTACGGTAGTCAAAGAATTAAATATTGAAACTTTACCCAATCGCGGTACTGGTCAACAGATTACCACTGTAATTGCTATTCAACATAGTCCCGCAAAAGGTACTCCTCCCCTAAATACCGAGTTTTTATCGCAAAAAATGGAGGATATCTATCGCTACGAAAATTCTCCCCGTTTTGATAAGAAAATCCTCCGTTTTGTCCCCAAATCCTCCCAACCGAATCAATTAGCAGATTGGTATGTGATTGAAGCGACCGAAACCGGGGAAATAATCGGATTATCAGATATTCCCTACCGTTTAGGTGTCGATAAGCGCAGTTATCTCGAACCTTCTTCCTCTAGCGTCACTGGAGACCCCTACTGTACCCAAGGCTTTACCTATACCTTCGCTATGGAGGAAACAGAAAAACCACAAACCCACGAGAAACCCGTTTATTATGAACGATATGCCCCCTATTTTAGCTATGAATTGCCGCGATTAGCCGATTTTGACCTCGTTTTCACCTATCGTCGTATTTGGAGTCCGCAACTGGGTAAAGAGAAAACCTTTGGGGGAATTACTTTTACCGAACCCCTCCCGGGGGATATTTCCATGCAGAATTGGACCTGGGGAAATGATTACCGTCCGGGGACTGCGAAGGATAACTTTATCTACACCCGTGAACAGTTGCAAGAGTTAGGACAGTTATCTCCGGGGGGATGGATGGGAGGATTACGCACCGAAACCCTCGCGAGGGGCGAAGAACACGCCATTTCCTACTATTATTGGTTAGTAGAAGGAACCACCGATTCCCAGTTAGGGGACGGGGTAAAAGTTCCCCATTTGAATAACCGTTATCTCTCCGGTTTTGATTCTCCCATGGGTACTGCCCACGGTTTGTCAAAATATCCCTATATTCGGGAAGCAAGACGGATTATCGGTCGTCCTTCCCTGACTTTCCCCGCTGGTTTTACCGTCACAGAAATCGATATTTCCCGACAAAATTTTCAAAGCGATTTCTATCGTCAAAATCTTTCTCCGGCAGAATATCGGCGCTTAATTGCCACCTTGGCAGGATTAGAGGGATTTTCCGTACTTGATGGCACATTATCCCCCGATCAGGCCGTTAAACGCAAGCGATCGACTATTTACCCCGATTCCGTCGGTATCGGTCACTATGCGATTGATTTTCATCCCTGCATGACGGAACATCCCCCCGAAAAACCGGGTAATACAGAAAAAGCAGGAGAAAGACAGGGACAGGGCCAAGCTTATCCTTTTGAGATTCCTTTAAGGGCTATAATTCCCCAAAAAATCGATAATTTACTGATAGCGGGCAAAAGTATCGCCCTTAGTCATATTGCCGCGGCCGCCTATCGTGTCCATTCCTTCGAGTGGTCCTCTGGGGTAGCGGCGGGCATCACGGCAGTGTATGCTTTAGATAATAATGTACTGCCCTATCAATTAGTAGAAAGTGATTTTCTCATCGGCAATAAACAATTGCGAGAATTACGACAAAAAATCGCTGCTAGTGGTAATCCAACTGTGTTCCCCGATGCCTCAATTTTCCGGTCGATGGATGATTGGTATTAATTAGGGTTTGCTGAAAAAACTTTTTCAGCAGACCCTAGGTACTGCTCATCCATGTCTCTCAGATTGCCCGATTTCCTCCCCCCCCTCAACGGTTACGACTGTTTTGGGTTGAGAATACTATTAATAATCAGAGCGTTTTTTGGAAGATAAGGAGGATCAATCATTTCACGATGAATACCAGTGGCATAATGATTGATTCTTTCTCCTTTTGTTGCTTGTATCCAATCATCTTGAGCTTCATAGTTTCCCTCAGCACGAATCAAATGAATAGTCCCTTGAATTTGTACATTTTTTAAGTCAGAATTCCAAAGAAAATTAAAGTATTCCCACACTTGATGATAAGTGCGATCGCGGAGTTTTTGATTCCCTAAAAAGTAACCTCTTAATTCCTGACGTTTGGGATTTAATAAGAAAGCATCAACCCCTTCTTGAATCTCTGACATATCAGCTTTTTTAGCCTCACGTCCTCCTCTGTAAGTATCCAGTAAAATGACATCAGAAACAACTCTCCCTCGACTTTCTAATTGTTGCGCCATTAACATCGCTAAAAATCCGCCGGCGGAATGTCCCATTAATTTTATATCTTGATTCTGAGCCAAATCCTCAATTAATTCAGCGTATTTTTCTAACATTAATTCATCGCTAATGTAGCGAAAAGTATAGAGAGCATAATCCGTTATATACTCCGCTAAATTGGCATAAGCAGCAGCGAAACCAAGGGCGGGGGGAAATAAAAAGACGGCCTTTTCTTGCTCCTTATTAAACACCACATAAGGGCGTTCTTTCGGTTGAATATTCATCTCTTGAGCATAGATAATATAATCGCTTAATTCGGCTACTGTTGGCTTTTCATAAATCATTGATAAAGGAATTTCTATGGCGATTTTTTCATAAATTAAAGCCATAAGATTCATAGCTTGTAAGGAATGACCACCCAACTCAAAGAAGTTATCATTAACCCCTATCTTGCCAGCTTGTAGAAGTTGTTGCCAAAGGCTTACTAAGATAGTTTCCGTTTGATTGCGGGGTGCTAAATAGGGTGATTCAACTAGAGAAGTCTCATCCGGTATAGGCAATTTATGAACGTCTATTTTCCCATTAGGATTTAAGGGAAAATCCGACAACATGACAAAGGCAGAAGGGATCATGTAAACGGGTAATTTCTGCTGTAAGAAACGACGCAGATCCTGGGAAGTTAATAAAGTATCTTTTCTTATTACATAAGCAACTAAACGTTTATCAGACAACGGATATTCCCGCATAATTACAACAGTTTGTTCAACGTTGGGATGAGTTTCTAAAACCGTCTGAATTTCTCCTAATTCAATACGGAAACCTCTCAGCTTGACTTGATTATCAATCCGTCCTAAATATTCAATGTTTCCATCAGGAAGATAGCGAGCTAAATCCCCCGTTTTATATAATTTCCCCTGAGCAAAAGGATGAGGAATAAATTTTTCAGCCGTCAATTCGGGACGATTGAGATATCCACGCGCTAAACCCATTCCACCAATATGTAATTCTCCAGCAACACCAATAGGAACCGGTTGGAGATAACTGTCGAGGATATAAACTTGGGCATTAGCAATGGGACGTCCAATAGGAATTAACTGGGAATTTGGCTGACAGCACCAGATAGTAGCATCAACGGCGGCTTCTGTTGGTCCATAAGCGTTATATAATTGATAGTTTAACTGCTGAAAAAATCGTTGATTGAGTTCATAAGATAAGGCTTCTCCCCCAGCAATTACTCGTTTTAAACAGTGGCAATCTTTGCTCTTGGGATGTTGCAGAAAAACTCGCAATATTGAGGGAACACAAGTGAAATAAGTTACTTGTTCTTGCACAATTAAATCTATTAAATAATCTATATCTTTATACCCGTCGGGTTTCGTCACGACTAGGGTAGCACCAGATGTTAAAGATGAGAAAACTTCCCAAACTGAAACATCAAAACTAAAGGGAGTAATTTGGAGAATGCAATCTTCAGAGTTAAGATTATAATTATCAATATTATATTTTAGAGTATTGCAAATTCCTCTATGAATATTCATCACACCTTTAGGTTTTCCCGTTGAACCCGAAGTGTAAATAACATAAGCTAGATTTTCTGGGGTAACTGGAGAGGCCAAATTCTCTTGACTATAATTAGCTATCCTTGACCAATCTGTATCTAAACACAGTATTTCGGCTTGATTTTCGGGCAGAAATTGAACTAAAGATTGCTGAGTTAACAACAGAGAAATAGCTGAATCAGATATCATATAATCCAAGCGCTCAGGGGGATAATTAGGAGCCAAAGGAACATAAGCTCCCCCGGCTTTAATAATTCCCAATATTCCGATAATCATCTCAAAAGAACGCTCAATAAAAATCCCCACTAATACTTCTGAAGTTACGCCTTTTTCTTGTAAATAGTGACCGACTTGATTAGCTCGATTATTTAACTCTCGATAGGTCAATTTTTCGCCCTCAAAAATAAGAGCTATTGCCTCGGGATTATCTCTAACTTTTTCTTCAAATAACTGGTGCAAACACTGTTGAGAATAAGCGACTTCGGTTTGATTCCACTCTATTAGTAATTGATGCTGTTCTTCAGGGGTTAATAAATTAATCTCAGACAATTTACAATCTGGATTCTGAATTACACTTTCAATAATTTGTAAAAAGTGACCGTTCATTCTGGCGATGGTTTCAGGCAAAAATAAATCTGGCTCATATTCGATCACTAATGTAAGATTATGACTATCTTCAAAGAAGCTCCAAGTCATATCAAATTGAGCCATGCGTGGTTTTAAGGGATAAGGTTGATGTTCCAAACCAGGAATTTTTAAGACAGTTTTGCTTTCTTTACCCAGTAGAGAAAACATGACATCAAATAAGGGATTTCTGGACAAATCACGTTCTAAATTGAGAGCGGATACTAATTTATCAAAAGGATAATCACGATATTCATAAGCATCAAGACAGGTGTTAGTTACTTCCCCTAAGACTTGCTTAAAAGTTACTCCCTCTGGTAATAAAGTTCTCAAGGCCAAGGTGTTAACATAAAATCCGATCTGGTTTTCTAAATCAGGATGATTTCGTGCTGAAATAGGGATACCAACTACTAAATCCCGTTGGTCGGTGTGGCGGTAGAGTAATATTTTAAAGAAGGTCAGTAGGGTAATAAATAGAGTCGTCTGATTTCGAGTTGCAAAGGTTTGTAATTGTTGGCTGAGACTCTCACTAAATTGATAAGTGTGAGAAGCCGCTTGAGAAGATTTTACTTGAGGTCGAGGGAAGTCTATCGGTAAGTTTAAGATAGGGGGATGTTCGGAAAAAACCTCACACCAATACTCATGTTGTTCTCTAACTTCTTCACTTTCTAACCACTGATTTTGCCATGCCGCATAATCTTTATACTGTAGGGTAAGAGGGGGTAATTCAGCTTTTTTTTGTTGACTATAAGCAGAGTATAATGTAAAGAAATCTTGAAAGATAATATCAAGTGATTGTGCATCTCCAATAATATGATGGACAGTCAAACCAAAGATAAATTCTTCTGACTTAATCTGCACCAATAAGACCCGAATAAGGGGCAACTTTTCTAAACTAAAAGGTAAATTTGCAGAATCTTGAATTAAATCATCTGCCAAGAGTTCAGCATCTTTTTCTTCTCTTAAATCTTTAAAAATGATTAACTGTTCTGTGGGGATTTGCTCATGAATAACTTGCTTAATATTGCCCCCAACACTGGTAAAAGTGGTTCTGAGAATTTCATGACGGTTCACCAGTTCTTGAAAGGCTGCTGTTAATATAGAAACATCTAACTTGCCATTAATTCTCATGGCAAGCCTAATATTATAAGCACTAGAAGATTCGCTGATATGCTGCAAAATCCAAAGCCTTCTTTGACCGTGAGAGACTTCGTAATATTTTTGTTTTTCCAGTGGGTTAATTGAGTCAGATTGTGGTAAGTTGATCATCGTTTTTGTCGGGATTGAATTAATACAGCTTGTTCTTTTAAAGTATTATGGGTAAAAATTTCCCGTAATCGGAGAGAAACTCCAAATTGATTACGGATTTGTGACACTAAGCGCATCGCCTTCAGACTGTTTCCTCCTAGTTCAAAAAATGACTGATTACTGTTACTAACTTCTGCTTCTAATAACTCACCCCAAAGGGAAGCTAATAAAGCTTCTTGTGGATTAAAATCTGGGACTTGGTTAGTTGAGTTAGTAATATTTTCTTCGGGTTTTGGCAAAGCTAGACGATGAATTTTTCCATTGGGTAACAAGGGAAAAGCTTCTAACCGCATTAAAAAGCTAGGCTGCATATAAATCGGTAAGAGTTGCTTTAATTTACCTCGAATATATTCCTGATGAACTGTATCCTCTGCCTGATAATAAGCAATTACGGTTACTAATTCCTCCTTTTTATTAGCCATAACTAAGGCTTTTTCTACTCCCTCAATCGCACTGAGGACATCTTCAATCTCTCCTAATTCAATCCGTACCCCATTTAATTTAATTTGGTTGTCACTGCGTCCTATTACTTCTAAAGTTAGATCAGGAAGCAGTCTGCCTAAGTCTCCAGTACGATAAACTATATCCCTCCCCCCATTCAAAGGATTAGGCACAAAAACTGAATGAGTTAAGCTTTCATCTTGATAATAACCTTTGGTTAAATAGGGGGATTTAACGAACACTTCTCCTACTTCTCCTATTGCCCTGGCGAGATTTCCATCAACCACTGCATAAGCGGCATCTGGTAAAGTTTGACCACCCGGAACCCGTTCATAGGGAATATTATTAGGGTTAGGAATTCGATAAAAATGCTTAACAAATGTAGTTTCACTTGCTCCATAAATATTCACAAATTCTGTCTGAGAGCCAAAAATTTGATGCCATTCAGCCAGTTCTTTCACAAATAAAGGCTCTCCTCCTAAGACAAAAATTCGCAAATTTTTCAGGAGATTATGTGCATTAACTAAACCACGCCCCATCTTTAAAAATAGACGCATTACCGAGGGGACAGTGTGTAGTAAGTTAATTTTCCATTCTCCTATTCGCAGTAATAAAAGCTCTAAGTCTTCTCGCTCTGTACTCTCTGGAATATACAGAGTTCCCCCTGAGCATAAAGTCACACAGGTTTCCCTCAAATAAGCATCAAAATTAATTTGAGCAATTTGTAAACAGCGCCAACTTTCATTAATGCCAAATTCCCGTTTTTCCCAATCAATGAAATGACGTAAGCTGCCGTGACTGCCTAAAATTGCTTTAGGTTCACCGGTTGAGCCAGAAGTAAACATAATATAATTAGAATCATCAGCATCCGGCATAGCTAGAAGGGGTTGCAGTTTGCTTAATTGGCAAGGAAACTCTTGATAATCCATGCCATTCCACTGATGATATTGCTGAATTTTATGAGCCTTAACCACTAAGATATGAGGCGGTTTTTCTAATGCGGATAGTTGGGGTTTAATCCCCTCTAAATTCTCAGCCGCAACTAAGATAATTTCGGGGCTAGTTTTAATCATCATGCGTTGCCGGCGCTCCTCGGGTTCATCTAAACGTAGAGGTAAATAGATTCCTCCGGCTTTAAATACTGCCAGCATGGCGATTAACTGACGATAATCTCCCTCTAGGAGAACACCACAAACCTTGTCTTTTTCCACGCCTAATTCTTTTAAGGCATAAGCCCAAAAGTTAGTTAGTTCATGTAATTCTTGATAGCTAAATTTACCCCCTGGATAAATAATCGATGTTTTCTCCGGTTTGGCTGCAACTTGGTCAATAAAATCATGGATAATAGTGCGAGTTTCTAAGCGAGGAATAGGATTGATAAAATTGGCAATGAAAGCGGTTTCTGCTGCCGATAACAAAGAAATGTCTTTGACGGGTTGGGCGGGATTAGATAGCATTTCATTCAAGAGTTTATCGAAGTGAATGAGACATTTTTTCATCCTCTCCTCTTGGAATAAGTCGGTGTTATAAATTAGCTCTAATCTGAGTTTTTCCTGATCTTCACTAAACACAAAAGATAGATCAAACTTACTGGTCGGGGTCAGGGAATCTAGAGATTTTATTTGTATATTTTCCAAGCCTACAGGTTGATCAAAATTTTGCAGAAGGACTAATATATCAAACAAGGGAGTGCGGTTAATTTCTCTAGAAACAGCTAATTTTTCTACTAAAATATCAAAGGGATAATCGGAATGTTCTAAGGCTTCGGTAACGGTTTGACGAACCTTTGCGAGTAGATTTTTGTAGCCTTTTTCGGGTTCAATTTGATCACGAATAACTAAGGTATTGAGAAATAAACCGATTAGAGATTGCAGTTGAGGATGGCTTCTGGTGGCGATTTCTGTACCAATAGTAATATCATGTTGACCACTGTAGCGATACAGTAATATTTTTACAGCCGCTACCAATGCCATGAATAGGGTTATTTCGTTTTCTTGACAAATTTTTCTTAATTTAGAAATCGTTTCTCGGTCAAATGTCCAGCTTAAATGAGAACCCTTAAACGTCTTTATTTGGGGACGTTTAAAGTCTGTCGGTAAGTGAACTCTGGTCAGTTGTCCATTGTCCAGTTTTTGCCGCCAGTAATCTAGGTTTTTGGGATTATTTTCGCTTCTTAAAAGATTATTTTGCCATCCTGCATAATCTTTATATTGTATCGGCAATGGCTCTATACTAGGCTGTAATCCTTTGGCTAAATCAGAGTAGTATTGTAAGCATTCTTTAGCTAACAAACTCATTGACCAACCATCACAGATAATATGATGAATTTCTAACTCTAAAATATATTCATTCGGAGATAGTTTATAAATCTTAGAGCGCACCAGGGGACTTTTCTCTAAGTCAAACGGTTTTCTCTCTTTTGCAATCGTTTCTAGGATTTCTTCATCAGGTTTATTTGTCCAGTCTTTAAATTCCCAATCAAAAGGACGATTTTGCAGGATTTTCTGTTGTGGTTCACCGTTAATTAAAATGAAAGATGTCCGCAGGGATTCATGACGGGAAATCAATAATTGTATGGCTTTTTCAAAGACATCTGGGCTAAAATCTCCTGCTATTTTGAGGGTGGAAACAATATGATAAGCTACATTATTGATATCCATCTGTTGCAAGACATAGAAACGTCTCTGAGCATGGGATGTTTCGTAGGTTTCCTGTGCAGATACAAGGGGAATAGTGGCTACCGTCAGAGGGGTAACAGTGCTTAATAATGCTGCTTGTTCAGCAATGGTAGGATGGGCAAATACTTGTTTAATGGGCAAAGATTGCCCTAACTTTTCCTGAATTTTACTCACTAGAGAAATAGCTTTTAAGCTATGTCCTCCTAACTCAAAGAAGTTGTCACTAACCCCTATTTTGGATACCTGAAGAACATCTTGCCAAATCTGAGCTAAGAGGCTTTCTTTTTCATTTCTTGGGGCTATATAAGCAGATTCAATAATTGATGTCTCATCGGGGATAGGTAATTTTTTCCTGTCTATCTTGCCATTGTTATTTAAGGGAAAATCCGACAACATGACAAAGGCAGAAGGGACCATATAAGCGGGGAGTTGCTGCTGTAAGAAACGACGCAGATCCTGAGGAGTTAATAAAGAATTTTTTCTGATTACATAAGCAACTAACCGTTGATTATATAAGGTATCTTCCCGCATAATCACAACAGTTTGTTCAACGTTGGGATGAGTTTCTAAAACCGTCTGAATTTCTCCTAATTCAATGCGTAAACCTCTCAGCTTGACTTGATTATCAATCCGCCCTAAATATTCAATATTGCCCTCAGGAAGATAGCGAGCTAAATCTCCCGTTTTATATAATTTCCCTCCCCCATTGGGGGGGGTTAGGGGGGGGTCAAAAGGATGAGGAATAAATTTTTCAGCCGTCAATTGGGGACGATTGAGATATCCACGCGCTAAACCCATTCCACCAATATGTAATTCTCCAGCAACACCAATAGGAACCGGTTGGAGATAACTGTCGAGAATATAAACTTGGGCATTAGCAAGGGGACGTCCAATAGAAATTTGGGAATTTGGCTGACAGCACCAGATAGTAGTCTCAACCGCTACTTCTGTTGGTCCATAAGCGTTATATAATTCACAGTTTAACTGCTGAAAAAATCGTTGATTGAGTTCATAAGATAAGGCTTCTCCCCCGACAATTACTCGTTTTAAATAGTGGCAATCTTTGCTCTTGGGATGTTGCAGAAAAACTCGCAATATTGAGGGAACACAAGTGAAATAAGTTACTTGTTCTTGCACAATTAAATCTATTAAATAATCTATATCTTTATACCCGTCAGGTTTAGCCACGACTAGAGAAGCACCAGATATTAAAGACGAAAAAATTTCCCAGACTGAACCATCAAAACTCAAGGAAATAATTTGGAGAATGCGGTCTTCAGAGGTAATATTATAATGACCAATAGTATATGTCAGAGTATTACAAATTCCTCTATGAATATTCATCACGCCTTTGGGTTTTCCCGTTGAACCTGATGTATAAATAACATAGGCTAAATTCTCAGGAGTCGTTAGATTGAAGGGATTTTCTGGACTATAGGTAGCTATCTTTTCCCAATCCCTATCTAAACACAGTAACTCGGGCCCAGTTTGGGGAAGAAAATCCCCTAAAGATTCCTGAGTTAACACCAAAGAAACCCCCGAATCTGAGAGGATATCCCCCAAGCGCTCGGTAGGATAATCCGGCTCTAAAGGTACATAAGCTCCCCCGGCTTTTAATATCCCTAATAAACCGATGACCATCTCTAGGGAACGCTCCATAAAAATCCCGACCAAACTTTCTGGACTTACACCCTTATCTCGTAAACAGTGAGCTAACTGATTGCCCCGGTTATTTAACTGTTGATAGGTTAATTTTTGTCCTTCAAAAATAACCGCTATTCCCTGCGGATTCTGTGCAGCTTGTTCTTCAAATAATTGATGTAAAGACTTATCTAAAGGATAATCTGCCTCGGTATTGTTCCACTCTACTAATAACTGATGTTGCTCTTGTGTTGTCAATATAGGTAATTGTGTTACCCGTTGCCGAGTATCAGTAACAATCCCTGTTAAAATAGTCTGTAAATGTCCTGCCATCCGTTCAATCGTATCCTGAGTAAAACGGCTAGTATCATAGACTAACTGAATCAGTAACTCTTGTCTAGGAATAGCAACCACCGTCAAAGGATAATTAGTTTCCTCAAAATTCTCCACATCCTTAACCCTTAAGGATTGACGAGAATCTCTCGATAACGCTTCTCTGGGATAATTCTCAAAAACGACCAAACTCTCAAACAGGGGAACCCCCGGTGGAATATCACTCAATCTCTGTATTTCAGCCAGAGAAACATAAGCATAATCCTGAATTTCTGCTTGTTTTTGCTGTAATTCCTGTAACCAAGATAGCAATAAATCTGATTCTCTGATGGAGACTCGCAGCGGCAATGTATTAATAAATAATCCTACCCTATGTTCCACCCCTGATAAATCATGGGGGCGACCAGAAACCGTAACCCCAAATAAAACTTCTGACTCCCCACTATAGCGACTGAGAAGAATCGCCCAAGCGGCCTGTACTAGAGTAGATAAGGTCAGATTATGCTTTTGCGCCAAAGATTGCAGGTCTTTGGAGTGAGAAGCCGATAAATGACAGTTATACTCTTTATAAGTCGGCTTACCTTCAGATTTCATTAACTGGAGCCTGTCCACCTTCAGGGGGGTGGGAGTCATAAACCCTTCAAGAGTTCGCTGCCAAAAACTCTCAGCAATAGATGGGTTTTGCTGCTGTAACCAAACAATATAATCTTGATAAGGACGCGGCAAAGGAAGATGATAACTTTTCCCTTGAATACCTGCCTCGTAAAACCCTAAAACTTCTTGATAAATAATAGGCATACTCCAACCATCCAGAATAATATGATGATGATTGCAGAGGAATTTATAAGTTTGGTCCGATAGTTGAATCATCAAGCAGCGCATTAAAGGAGCAACTTTGAGTTCAAACCCTTGTTGACGCTCTGTTTCTAACAATAAATCTAAACGTTGTTGTTGTTCTGTGGGGTAAAGATTGCGCCAATCTTGATAATCCCAAGGCAAATCAACCTTTTTTCGCACAATTTGCAGAGGTTTTTCCCGTTTTTCCCAAAGAAATAGAGTCCTTAATACCGAGTGACGCTCTACAACTTTTTCCCACGCTTGCCTAAAAACTGTAAGGTTAATTTCTCCCTCCAGAGTAATTAGAGTTTGACTACAATAAATCCCTGAATCAGGAGTATAAAGACTATGAAAGAGCATCCCTTCCTGCATGGGGGAAAGAGGATAAATAGACTCCACATTTTTGGCGGGTTGATTTTTTGTGTCTGCCATGAAAGATTCTCCTTATTAGTCAATTTCTGCCAGAATATCGTCTAATTCCTGTTGATTCAAGTGCGCTACTGGAAAATCTGAGGGAGTGTAACCCCCAGCATCAGGAGATAAACAATGCTCAATCAATTTCAGCAAAGCTTCTTTATAGCTGCGCCCTAAATATTCTACCGTCGAACGTTCATAGATGAGATCGCTATAAGTCCAGTTTACTTGTAACTGTCCCTCGATAACTCTGGCCGTAATCTCTAATAAATGACTACGATGTCCCTTAAGACTGTGATTAGGCCCCTTAGACTCATCCGCTAATTTCCAATCCCCTTTTTGCAATTGTCCTTGCTCAAATTGACCTAAATAATTAAACAAAACTTCTCTGGCAGGAATTTCAGCTAATTGAGACTTAATATCAGCATCATCACTCAAATATCGCGAAATTCCATAGCCAATTCCCCTGTGAGGAATAGCTCGTAACTGTTCTTTAATAGATTTGAGCCGCTCACCCGGGTGATTTTCGGGGGGGAGTCGCAAAATAACCGGAAAAAGACTGGTAAACCAACCTACCGTCCTCGATAAGTCAACCTCACTGAACAAATCTTCTCGTCCGTGTCCTTCTAAATCAAGAGATATGGTCAAATTTTCTGTCCATTGTGTCAAAGTTTCTGCTAAAGCGGTTAACAAAACCTCATTAATTTGAGTGTTATAGGCAGCGGGGACTTTTTGCAAGAGGGTGCGGGTTTGTTCTTCATCTAGAGTCACCGTGACATCATTTGCCGTCGCTACTGTATTGTATTGTTTTCCAGCCTCGTCATCTACAGGTAAATTTCTCGCCTCTAACCAAGGTTGAGTTAACCAATAGTCTAATGGCTCTTTCGCTTTTTCCCCTTGTCCATAATCCCTCAAGAGAAGCGCCCAATCCTGAAAGGCTATGGTTTTAGGTGGAAGTTCTACATTCTCCCCCCTTTCTAGCTGTTGATAAGTCATCAATAAATCTTCTAACAAAATTCGCCAAGATACACCATCAACCCCCAAGTGATGAATAATAATCAGTAACCGACTGGGTTGATAGGGTGCCAATTCCAATAGTACCGCCTTGATTAATAGTCCAGTAGAGAGGTTTAAACTTGCCTGTTGAGTTGTTGCCATTGCTAAGAGAGTTTCCCTTTGCTGAGATTGAGGAATAGAAGACAAATCAATCACTTCAAAAGGTACTTCCTCCGGCATTCCTTCATTAACTTGTTGCCATTGTCCTTCCTCCACAGTAAACCGTAACCGCAAAGCGTCATGATGTTCAATTAATTTTCTCAGAGATTGAGCTAACAAATCAGCTTTCAGGTGATGGGGAACTTCTAAGAGGACAGACTGATTAAAGTGGTGCATTTCAGCGCGATTTTGCTCAAAAAACCACAGTTGAATGGGAGTGAGAGGCACAATACCCGTCACTAAACCCTGTTTAGCTAATTCGGCTGTGGAATAATCGGCAACTGTAGCTAGTTCCGCAAGAGTAGGATATTCAAATATCTGTTTAGGGGTAATCTTCAACCCGGCTTGACGAGCGCGAGCGACAACCTGAATACTGAGAATAGAATCGCCCCCAACTTCAAAAAAGCGGTCATAACGACTCACTTGTTTAATTCTGAGAACATCTTGCCAAATACTGGCCAAAATCTTTTCTTTCTGAGTATGCGGGGGGACAAAATCCTGCTCAGATGTCCAAGGTATCTCAGGGAGGGGTAAACTGGAACGGTCAATTTTTCCATTGGGAGTCAGAGGGAGAGCTTCTAAGGAGACAAAAAGAGCCGGAATCATATACTCTGGCAATTTCTGTCCCAAGAAACGACGCAAATCCTCAGTATTTATCGGGCCATTTTCTCCTACTAGATAAGCGACTAACCTCTTATTCCGATAGGAGTCTTCCCAAACCTTCACCACCTTTTGCTTAACTTGGGGATAAGTCCCTAGAGTTGCCTCAATTTCTCCTAATTCAATGCGGAAACCCCGCAATTTTACCTGATTATCACCCCGCCCCAAAAAATCAATATTTCCATCGGGTAAATATCGGGCTAAATCTCCTGTTTTATAGAGTTTGGCATTGGGTTCATTACTAAACGGATTGGAGATAAATTTCTCGGCGGTTAATTCAGGTTGATTCAGATAACATCGAGCTAACCCTTTACCCCCGATATATAAATCACCAATAGTGCCTAGAGGAACCGGTTGCTTAAAAGAGTCCAGAATATAAACTTGAGTATTGGCAATAGGCCGGCCGATACTCGGTTGTCCATGGTGTCCTTTCGGCACTAAGCTAAAAGTGGAATAAGTGGTATCTTCTGAAGGACCGTAGAGATTATAAACATTCTTAATGTTTTCCTGCTGGTAAAGCTTCTGTACCAATTGATTAGACAAAGCTTCTCCGGCGAGGTTTACCGTTTGCACAGTCTCAGGTATCGCCTCAATTTCCAGCAGTTGAGCGATCGCTGTAGGTACGGTATTAATTAATGTTACCTCTTTGGCTGCACTTAAACTAGGCAAATCTAGAACATTCTGGGCCAGAATAATCTTACCCCCCACAGCCAAGGGCAAAAATAGTTCAAATACTGACAAATCAAAACAAATAGAAGTAGCTCCCAAAACCCCCGCTAATTCCTCACTGCTAAAGACTTCCTTTGACCAATTGAGTAAGGTTGTGGTGCTGTGATGCTCAATGACAACCCCTTTTGGTTTCCCCGTTGAACCGGAGGTATAAATCACATAAGCGGTATTACTGGAACTTACGGGTAAAGAGAGGTTTTCGGGACTTTCTAGGGCTATATTTCTGGCTTCTGCCTCTAATATCACCAGATTCCCTGGATAATTCCCTAATTTCTCTACTAATTTTGCTTGTGTTAGCAACAAGGAAACTTGAGCATCTTCTAAGATAACATTGAGGCGTTCAGTTGGATAAGCTGGATCTAAAGGTACATAAGCTCCCCCTGCTTTGAGAATGGCTAATAACCCTATAACCATCTCAGGGGTCCGTTCTAGGCAAATTCCCACCAAAGACTCCGTTTTTACCCCTTTTTTGCCTAAATAATGCCCTAATTGATTCGCTTTTTCGTTTAATTGACGGTAGGTTAATTGTTCATTTTCTGTAATAATAGCGATCGCATCAGGACTGCGCTTAACTTGCTCCTCAAACAATTGATGAATACACCCATCCGGATAGTGAACCTCAGTATCATTCCATTCTTTTAATAATTGATGTTGTTCTTGCTCAGAAAGTAAACAACAAGTTTCATAACGTTCTAACCCTTCCGTTGCCATAGCGATGAGAGTTTTCTCGTAGTATCCTCCGATTAACTCCATCTGCTTTTCCCCTAGATAATTCCCATCATATTTAAGGGTAAGTTCTATTTGAGATGAAAGGGGATGAAGACTAAAATTAGCTAACAATGTAAAATTAGTTTGATTAAAAAACTTCCCTCCTAAGACCTCTAAATCTTTCACCCCGATGATACCTTGATAAACATGGAAATGAATAAAATTAAAAGCCGTATCAAACAAAGGTTGACCTGATTTTTGTAACTCAGCGAGGGGATATCTTCGCCAAGATAAGCATTCTCTTTCAACATCAAAAGCTTGCTTAACTAAATCGCTCCAAGTGCTTCCAGATAACTCTAAACGTAGGGGCAAAGTATTCAAAAATAAACCTAATATCTTTTCCCCATCGGCTGCTTCTAACCGTCCATTAGAGACTAAACCCGTAACAATATCCCTCTGATTATTCAGTAAACTTAATACCCGAAAATGAGCCGCCAATAAAACACTTTTTAGGGGTACTCCCACTTGTTTACCGAGTTGTTTTAATCCCTGAGATACCTGACTAGATATAGGAACTAACCAATCCCAATCTTGATTAACTCGATTAGATTTCGACCACTGAGGAAGTTTAGTCAGCGTCACATCTCTGAGTTTTTCTTGCCAATAATTCTGGCATTCTGGCGATTGGACAGTTTTCTTTTCTAAGGCGACAAAATCCCTAAAACTGAGAGCCGGAGGGGGAGAAAGAGGTAAAACTTTTTTGTCGAGAAGATAGAGATACTGTTGTAACAATTCTGTGAGCAACGAAGCCACACTCCAACCATCTAAAATAGAGTGATGAAAACTGAAAGTTAGGTTAAATTTATCCTGACTGCGGCGATGGAGATGAAAGCGAAATAAAGGAGGAATATTCCAGTCAAAAGTGCGGATTTTTTCCCGCTCAATCCAATCATCAATAGCCGTGTCTTGTTCAGAAGTAGATAGATGGGTTAGGTCATCTAATCCTAAAGGAACATCGATTTGTCGATGAACTAATTGTAGGGGTTCCTGATATTCAAAGAGTGCGAAACTGGTTCGTAATACTGGATGCCGCTGGACAATCTCCTGAATAGCACTATGTAAAGCGGGAAAACTAAAATCAGCACGAATATGATAGGTAAACACATCATGGTACACCGATAGATTCCCCTGATATTCACTATGAAATATCATCCCCAATTGTAGAGCAGTTAGAGGATAAGCATCCTCCACTTCCTCCGGTAAATTGAGGCGAACTTCTTGAGAAATTAAACTAAAAACTTCCGTTTTTTCAGTCCCTAAAGTATCAATTTCATAGCTAACGCAATTGGCCAATTCTTGAATGGTTTGATGTTGCAATAATTGGGGTAAGGAAAAATGAAAACCCATTTGTCGCGCCTTAGCGATCACTTGTATGCCCCGAATCGAATCCCCCCCAAGTTCAAAAAAATTATCGTGAATACCAACCTCTTCGATGCCCAAAACTTCAGCCCAAATCAGTGCTAAAATTTCCTCAAGAGGGGTACAAGGTGCTACAAAATTCTCCGAATTCCTTAAACTGTTATAGCTTGGAGAGGGTAGGGCGCGACGGTCAATTTTTCCACTATTTGTCAGAGGAATAGCATCCAATTGCACAAAGGCATGAGGTATCATGTATTCTGGGAGTTGCTTTTGCAGATAACTCCGCAGTTGGGGAATCAGTTTACTGTTTAACTTAGACCTTAAAGGGTGATTTGCATAAAGTTGCCATTCAGGTTTTGCGGTGTGGGTGGGGGTAAAAGCGATGTAATTTCTACGGGAATTTTCCAGCGGGGCAAAAATCACATCGTAACGGTCCGGAGTATCCGACCAAGTTACCCAAACCGAAAGGGATAAATCCTCAGCTAAAGCCGAAAAATCTTCAGGTTCTACGGCATTTTCTGGTATAATGTCCGATTTAATAGCTTTAAATTCCTCGGTCGTCCCAAAGTCTTGAGAATTCCTCAACAATTCCGCACTTTTTAAAGGTCGAAACAAGCGAGAATTAGGGACACCTATCACCCTTAACCCCTCAGATTTCCCCAGTTGATTTCTTACCTCAGATAAAGTCAGCTGCTGTTCAGTCCAGTTTAATTCTGGAAAGTCGGTGCTAAAATCCAGAATCGTTTCAATCCGCAGAACAACATTATAACGGAATTGAGTTAATTCGTTGTGGTGTTGACCTCTCTCTAGATGAATCTCGACTTCAGTAATCTGAGGAAAATAGGACTGAATTGCTCTAAAAAAATCTGGGTCAATAAATAATTCATTTTCTTGCTCAATTTTTCTCTGTACACGCTGTTTAAAATCCCTAATCGAATCTTCAGGGTTAGCCTTATAAAGTTCTACATCAGCGTGAAAAGCTTCCATGAGTTGCAAGTTTCGCACATCTCCAAGGAAAATACACCCCCCCGGAGTTAGTACCTTGATAGCTCCCTCTAAAACCCGCAATAAGTAATCTATATGGGGGAAATACTGCACAACCGAGTTAAGGATAATTGTATCGAATCCTTCTGACTCCAAACCCTCAAAATTATCGGCTGTGCTATGCAATAGCCTGACTTGCTCTAGCTGAGGCCCTTCTTGATTAATTCGCTGAATATAGTCCAAGGCTACTGATGAAATATCGGTTCCCCAATAATGCTGACAATGGGGAGCAACTTGGAATAATATTAACCCGGTTCCACAACCTATTTCCAGAACTTTTTTCGGTTTTTGAGCGAGAATAACCTTAACTTTATCATCTAGCCATTCTCGCATCTGAGCAACCGGGATAGGTTCCCCCGTGTAACTACTATTCCAGCCAACAATATTAAATATCCCTTGAGAATCTGCCGATGTTTGGCTGTAAATTTGGTTATAGAGGCTTTGCCATTGCTCGATTTGCTCATCGAATAATTGCCCTTTTTCTGAAGTCGCCAAGAGTTCCCCCTCTTGAGACTGACCCACAACATAAGCAATTAGTGTTTTACTCCCTGTTTCTGTCTCCGATGCAATGACTACCGCTTGCTCAACTGCTGGATGTTGACTGAGTATAGTTTCAATTTCCCCAAGCTCAATCCGGAAACCTCGAATCTTAACTTGATGGTCAATACGCCCCAAAAATTCAATATTTCCATCGGGTAAATACCGGGCTAAATCTCCCGTTTTATATAATTTTGCCCTAATTTCTCCCCCTATTTCTCCTTCGACCTTAGCAAAAGGATTAGGGATAAATTTCTCGGCCGTCAATTCGGGACGATTGAGGTATCCACGAGCTAAACCTATGCCACCAATATGTAATTCTCCCACAATCCCTATAGGAACTGGTTGTAAATCCGGATTAAGAATATAAATCTGAGTATTGGCAATTGGTTGACCAATACTCACTAGAGCTTTTTGATTCTCCGGCAAACAGGGCCAGTAAGTCACATCAATCGCCGCCTCAGTCGGACCATAGAGGTTGTGAAGTTCACAGTCAAAATGCTCAAAAAAGCGTTGTGTTAACTCTAATGACAAAGCTTCCCCACTACAGAAAACCCGCTTGAGAGAACTACATTCTTTTAGCTCTGGTTCTTGCAGAAACACTCGCAACATTGAGGGGACAAAATGAAGGGTAGTGATTTGCTGCTTTTGGATCAATTGTATTAAATAGGTACTATCTTTATGACCTTCTGGTTTAGCTACCACTAGGGTTGCACCGGCTAATAAGGGACAAAAGAATTCCCAGACTGAAACATCAAAACTAAAAGGGGTTTTTTGTAAAATGCCATCACTCTTAGTTAACTGATAAGTATCCTGCATCCACAACAAACGATTCCTAATCCCCTTATGATTATTCATTACGCCTTTAGGCTTACCTGTGGATCCCGAAGTATAAATAACATAGGCTAAATTTTCCCCCGTTACGCCACTGTCACAATTGTTCTGACTTTCTTGAGAAATTGCTGGCCAATCTGTATCCAAAGCAACAACAATTCCCCGGTATTCCCCCAACAATCCCCGCAGCGATTCCGCAGTAATGATCACTTTTACCCCAGTATCTTCTAATAGATAACTTAGGCGTTCTTGAGGATAATTAGGATCTAAGGGGACGTAAGCTCCTCCAGCTTTCAAAACAGCCAATAATCCTACTACCATTTCTAAGGAACGCTCTAGATAAATTCCTACTAATTCCTCTGGTTTTACTCCTAATTTTTGTAGGTAATGACCAAGTTGATTGGCTTTTTCATTTAATTTTTGATAAGTTAATTCTTGATTTTCAAAAATGACCGCCACTCTCTCAGGGTAAAGTTTGGCTTGCTCTTCAAATAGCTGATGAATCCATTGCTTTTCAGGATATTGAATGGCCGTATCATTCCAATCTCTCAGCAATTGTTCTCGTTCTTTTGTCGTTAATATATCAATTTCTGACAAATATATATCGGGATTACTCGTCACTGTTTCTAAGATTTTCCGGTAATGTCCTAGCATTCTCTCGACAAAATCTCTGGGAAATTTATCTTTAATAAAAGTGACAGAAACACCACTATCATCCGCTTCTATGGCAAAAACTAATTGAAACCGATTTAACGAAGAAATGTCGGCGCACAGTCCTTCTTTGATCACAGCAACGTCAAAAATATTCTCTAGATTTCCTCCTCTTGCTGCCAAGGTTTTGACCAAACTATCCAGAGCATAGTTTTGATGGCGATATCCTTCTTGTAAATCTTTACGAATGATTCTTAGTAAATCTTTAAATGAACTAAAATTCTGTTGATTGAATCGGCAAAATATCAGGCTATCTAATTTTTCTGTATTCAAAGCTCCTGTAGCCGTGGCAAACTCGACTTGAGCAGTATATTTAAACATTAAAACTTGGACAACAGCCAGATAAAATGCTAATTTATTAACGGAATTGTTTGCCGTTAAACTGTTGATTTTTTCCTGTAAATCTGTAGAGATAACTTCAATAACGCTATCTTGCTCCCCGGTTTTATTCTGACTTACATTACCAAATAGAGTAGTTACTGGATCTATTTCTTGAAGTTGCCGAATTTGGTAATCTATTGAAACCAGATGTGCTTCCATTGCTGTTCTAAGTAGTTGGACAAAAGTAAAGTTAACTGTAGGGTAAGGAGTCAGGAGACAGGAGACAGGAGACAGCTTTTGTGTATTCTCCCCACTTGCCACTTTCAAGTCAGGAGTCAGTAAGAATTGCGGCAATTTACATTTCTTAAGATAGACAACAGAATTTATGTCCGACTACTTAACTTTTTCCCTAAATAGTAGTTTATGGCGGTATCAGAGTCATGGGGTACAATGCTTTTTTCCCCGTTCCCAGTTCCCTTAAAGCGATAATTCCCGTCTCTGACGAGTGGGATTATTGCTATACGAACTACAGGAAACCCGCCTAGGGCTAAGGTCGAGGTTTCTGTCGCTTGTTCAAAATTGTTCTGAGCCTCGACATCATAGCATATTAACCGACATTCCGCACATCTTCATATACTTTTACATATTTTTACATTCCCCAAGCTGTTTTGACGAAAAATCTTCATTGTAGAAACTACTGTGGGAGCAATAAATTAGTAAAAATTATTAATTGAATATTAAGAAGTGCGGAAAGTGTGACATTTAAAGATAGATTAGCGCAAGACTATCAGATCTGAGGATGCCAAACCCCACACCGGGTTATTGGAGATGTCTGTTGACAATTACTACCTCGATCAGGTATGATTAGCTGTCTGGTCGTAATAGCTGAAGAAGTGACAACGAGGTGGAAATTTAAGTGAGGTGCGGGGAAAATTTCCTCACTGTAAGCCATACTGTAAGCCATCAAATTAATCGACTCACCAGGTAAAAACCAAATCCCCTCGTTATCTTTCGGCGAAAGTCTCAAGCTTTTTCCCTACACCCTAACCCCGACACTCTACACCCTGTTTCACTTTCCATCTGCTTGTCACCCCGTCAGTCGCAATAATTATTCTTTTCCAAGTCGATTCTAACACTATGGACTTTCAAGATAAAAAGAACTTATCCGAAAACGACCAATCAATCCAAGCTAGAGTTTTTAAAGCTCTTAGTGAAGCTAAAGAAAAATTAAAAGCTTTCGAGTCTCAACAAAGCGAACCCTTAGCTATCGTCGGTTTAGGTTGTCGTTTCGGTCATAATATTGCGACACCTGAATCCTTCTGGTCTTTCCTCAAAGCGGGTAAAAATAACCTCAGAGAAATACCTAAAGAGCGCTGGAACCAGCAGGATTTTTATGATTCAGATCGGAATAAAGTGGGTAAAATCTATGTTTCTCAGGGGGGGTTTCTTGATGATGTCTCCCAGTTTGATGCCCATTTTTTCGGAATTGCTCCCAAGGAAGCCGTCGCTATGGATCCTCAGCAAAGGTTGCTTTTAGAGGTAGCCTATGAAGCTTTGGAAAATGCAGGAATGGCAACAACGACGGCTAGAAGGGGAAAAACAGGGGTTTTTATCGGGATTACCAACAATGACTATGCCCGTATTCTTACCTCAAATGAGGACTATAATGCCATCGGAGCCTATCATATTTCGGGTAATCATACTAATGCGGCAGCTGGGCGTATTTCTTACCTTTTAAATCTTAATGGTCCGAGTTTGGCAGTAGATACCGCTTGTTCTTCTTCCTTAGTCGCTGTTCATCTCGCTTGCCGTTCCTTACGTTCCCAAGAATGCAGACAAGCTTTAGTCGGAGGAGTGAACTTAGTTTTAACTCCAGAAGTCGTCATCGCCTTGTGCCGCAATCAGATGTTGGCCCCAGATGGCCAATGCAAAACCTTTGACGAAAGTGCCGATGGGTTTGGAATCGGCGAAGGTTGCGGAGTCATCGTCTTAAAAAGACTCAGTGACGCTCTTCAAGATGGTGATCACATTTGGGCAGTGATTCGAGGGACCGCAGTCAACAACGATGGAGCCAGTGGCGGCTTTACCGTTCCTAATGGGCCTGTGCAGAGAGAATTAATCAGAGAAGCTCTAGCTGATGCTCGTTTAGATGCCGAGGCGATCGATTATGTTGAAGCTCACGGTACAGGAACATCTTTGGGAGATCCCATCGAAATTAAAGCCATAGCCGAGGCATTATGCCTCAATCGTCGGAAATCCAACCCGTTATTAGTCGGTTCTCTCAAAACTAATTTAGGTCATCTGGCGGCGGCGGCGGGAATTTCAGGATTAATTAAAACCGCATTATCGCTGCACTACCGTGAAATTCCGGCTCATCTAAATCTCAAAAAACCCAATCCTCATATTAATTGGGATGCCTTACCGATTAGTATCGTCACGCAAAATTGTCCTTGGAATGTTAATAATGGCAAGCTCAAAGCGGCTGGAGTCAGTTCTTTTGGAGCATCGGGAACCAACGCTCATGTTATTTTAAGCGAACCGCCTCAACCGCAACCCCAAAACCCCAAAATATCCCCCATTCTCGTTACTTTTTCGGCTAAAGAACCCGAACGTTTACGTCTTTTTACGACTCAATTTGTGGATTATCTTGAGCAGAAAACATCTCTCAACGTCAAGGACATTGCCCTATCTTTAAATACCGGTCGTTTTCCCCATAAACATCGTCTCGCTCTTTTAGTTTCTAATCAAGAGAATCTGCGCCAAGGCATTCAGGCTTTTCTCAAGAGCGATGGGGATGAAAAGCAATTTCAAAATATTCAAAATAATAGCTTCGACATCATTTATGGAGAAGCGCAAAGCCATCCTAAAATTGCTTTTCTCTGCCATGACGAGCAAGAAATTAGTCTAGAAATAATTGAAAACCTGCTCAATAATGAGCCAGTATTTTATGATGCTTTTAGGCACTGTGATCATCTGTTTAAAAAATATTTAGAATTTTCTCTTCAGGAATTATTGTCATCTAAAAAAGCCTTAGAGCCTCAGATTCCTTTGTCTGTACAACCGGTATTATTTGCCTATCAATATGCTCTTTGTGAACTCTGGAAATCGTGGGGAATTTCTCCTTCTGCGATTTTAGGTTCTGGATTAGGGGAATATCTCGCCGCTCAACAAGCGGGCGTTTTTTCCCTTGAAGATACCGTCAAGCTGGTGGTGAAACGCGCTCAAATTAGCCCACAAAACCCCAACTCAGAAGACCTTTTATCCTTGCTCAAAAGCACCCCAGAAGTCGATTCTAACTCTCCCGATATTACCCTAATTTATCAGGGTGAAGTGGTGAAAAAATCTCTCAAAAATTCCGTGAATAGAGGGGAAAGGATTAGGCAAAAATCCGACGAAATCGCCCAGGGAATTTCTACTTTGCATCAAATGGGATATCAAATCTTCCTAGAAATGGGAATCAGTGCCAATCTCATTAATATAGGTCGTCAAAAGTTAGGGGTAAATTCAATTCTATGGTTATCTAGTTTAGGGGAAGATTGTCACAGTGATCAGCATGAGCAAAGGGTGCTAGGTCAACTCTATGTACGAGGATTTAATATTAACTGGGAAGCCTTTCATCGCTCACATCCCGGGCAAAAAATTAGTTTACCTAATTCGCCTTTTATCCGCAAACGCTACTGGATAAATTCTGGCAATAAATTAGAGTCTTCTAGCTATAAAAACCCTAATTATTACTCTGGACATCCCTTAATAGGCGATCGTTTTCCTTCTCCCTTAGCTCTCCTTCAATATCGAGGGAGCATTAGTAAACATAAACCTGCATTTTTAGGAGAACATCAGGTTTTTGATCAGGCCATATTGCCAGCATCTGCCTTGATAGAAATGGCTTTAGCTGCCGGGGAGAATCAAAAAGTTATTTTAGAAAATGTTGAATTTAAGAAGGCATTAATTTTAAAAGATACGGAAGACACATTACAGTTAATCATTGAGCAAAAAAGCTTTAAAATTTACCATGAACTTGAGCCAAATTGGGAAATATTAGTTACTGGAAAAATTGAGGAATTGAAATCAACTAATTTAACCCATTGTCATCTAGAAGAAATCGCCAAAAATTGTTCCGAAGAAGTCGATATCAACTCCTTTTATGAAACTTATCAAAAATCAGGGATAAATTACGGGAATAACTTTCGGCTCATTCATCAACTGAAGCGGGGGGAAAATACAGCTTTTGCTCAAATCAAATTAACCGATAGGTTAGAGCAGGAAAAATATCATTTTCATCCGGCTATGTTAGACGCTTGTTTTCAAGGGATTGCTGCCATTTTATTTCAAGAAGAATCCTCAGTAACTTATGTTCCTGTTCGCCTTGGGCAATTGGCATTTTTCCACCCTCCTGATGAGCAGGTAATCAGCGCGGTTCGACTGAAAAACTCCTCCCCTAACCCTAACATTATCATCGCTGATATTGATATCTATTCCCCCCAAGGTCAACCCTTAGCATCCCTCACCAACTTAGAACTAAAAGCCGTTCAATCTCAAGAGATTATCCCCCAAGAAATCCCCCCTCAAATCTATCTAGAAGAATGGATGCCTTGCGAGGAATTATTAGGGAATGGCAGAGACACTTTAGTAGCTCCCCAGGTGATTAAAAATCAAATTCACCCCGCACAGTTAGAACAACAACTAGGGGAAAAATTGGCGCAATATGAGCGCTTAATGGAGGCCTTAGAAAAGTTAAGCGTAACCTATATTTGGGAAGCCTTAACAAAACTTAATGGACAGCCAAAATCAGGTCAAACTTATTCCGAAGCACAGATAGCAAATCAAGGTCAAATTGTCGATTTTTACCGACCTTTATTATCTCGATGTTTAAGCATTTTAGCTGAAGAAAAAATCGTTAATCAGACAAAAGATGGCTGGTTATTCGTCAAAGAATTAGAAGCACCTTCATCGCCATCGCAAATTAAAATTCTCCGCCAAGAATTTGCCGATTATCCAGCAGAAATTAGTCTCATGGAGCGTTGTGGCTCTGCTTTGGCAGCAGTCATGAGTCGTCAAGTTGAGCCATTAGAATTACTCTTTCCTCAAGGGGATTTAGAAGCGATCGCATCAATTTATTCGGAAGCTGCCGGAGCTAAATTGATGAATCAGTTAGTCGCCACCACAATCAGCCGTGCTATTGAGAATTTCCCCCCCCATTATCCCCTAAGAATTCTCGAAATTGGAGGAGGAACAGGAGCCGTTACTGCTGGCATTTTACCTCACTTACCCACAGAACATATCGAATATGTATTCACCGATATTTCCTCTAGTTTCTTAACAAGAGCTAAGGAAAATTTTAGAAACTACCCCTTTATTAAATATCAAACTTTAGACATTGAAAAAAATCCCTTTACTCAAGATTTTCTCCCCGGCAGTTTTGACATAATCATCGCCGCTAATGTTCTTCATGCCACAGCCAACCTTCAAAAAACCCTGGAAAATGTGCGCTCTCTCATCGCTCCTAAGGGACTACTAATCCTCTTAGAAAGTACAGGGGCAAGACGTTGGGTAGATTTAACCTTTGGCTTGACAGAAGGATGGTGGTTATGTAGTCAAGATCTGCGGCGGAATGGTTATCCGTTAATCAGCACAAAAGATTGGCAAAATTTACTGATTGAGAATCAATTTGAAGACATTAATATTATCGAACCAAGCCAAGCAAAAACCCGAAATTTATTAAAACAAAGTGTCATCATTAGTCGAAGCAGTGAGCAATTACCTTCTCTTCCGGCAAAATCTTACTATCATCAAATAATCTGGGCAGATAGTCAAGGAATTGCTAACGGTTTAATCCCTCTATTCCAACAGAGAGGAATAAGTTGTTCTTGCGTCTTTTCCCAAGATATTAACCCAGAGATGGCTGAAGATTACCTATCAATATTGAGAAACTCGATAACTTCAGAAACTCGTCAAATACTGTACTTCTGGGGCTTAGAAAAAATCCCTGGAGAAATTGATCAACAAGTCGAGATTCATTGTCAAAGATTTCTCTTTTTCTTACAAGCCTTATTGCAGCAAGAAAATCCGCCGGCTCTGATTTTAGTGACTCAAGGAGCAGTACCAGCAAAAGCCATTAAAACCCTGACCTCTCCCTCTCAAGCATCCTTATTAGGAATAGCCTTCAGCCTAGTCTTAGAACATCCTGAACTTAATTTTAAGGCGATTGACCTAGATCCAGATGAAGTAAACTCAGCCGACAAACTGCTGCAAGAAATCTACAGTAATCCCCAAGAAAACCGGGTTGCTTTGCGGGGGGAACAGCGTTTTTATCCCCGTTTAGTGCAGAGAAAACTTGAAGATGGAAATATCAATTTTAGTCCTGATGGCTATTATTTAATCACAGGAGGCACAGGGGGGTTAGGATTAGCAACAACCCGATGGATGATTGAAAAAGGGGCGCGGAATCTAGTTTTGTGTAGTCGTCGAGGGGCAGAAGGAATTAGCCCTGAAATATTAGCCAATCTCTCCTCTAGTGGGGCAGAAATTACCCTCAAAAAACTTGATATTACCGATGCTGAAAAACTGCACACTGTCTTAGAAGAATGCCGTTCTAAATATCCTGTACGAGGCGTTTTTCACATTGCCGGAACCTTAGACGATACAACCTTATTAAGACTAACACCAGAGCGCTTTAATTATGTTTTAGCTCCCAAAGTTAAAGGAACTTGGTTGCTTCATCAACTCACCCTAAATGACCCATTAGAATTCTTTGTCTGTTATACTTCTGCTGTATCTTTAATTGGCTCAGCTGGACAAGCCAATGCCGCGGCAGCTAATGCCTTTGAAGATGCTTTTATCTATTATCGTCAGGCGCATCATTTACCCGGAACGGTCATAAATTGGGGTCCTTGGAGCGAAATAGGTGCAGCAGTAGATCGCAATGTTTTGGAGAGATTAGCCGCTAAAGGATATGGGGCTATGAAACCCGATTTAGCCCTTAATGCTCTCGAAAAAATTCTCCTAAATCAGATTATTCGCGCTGGTGTAATTAAGATTGACTGGCAACAATTTCCTTATATTCATCAAAGCTTTTATAAAAACTTTCTGCCTCAAGGAAAACCCCAAGCTGCCCCCTCATCTGAGTTTTTAAAACAATGGCAAAATTTAACCTTAAAAGAGCGTACTAATTGGCTAACTAATCATATCATTATGCGTGTTTCTACTGTCTTAGGACGCTCAAATGATGAAACTTTTTCCCCTCAACAAGGCTTTTTTGATTTGGGGATGGACTCTCTCACTTCTACAGAGTTACGAAATCTGTTACAAACTGACTTTAATTGTTCTCTCCCTTCGACAATTACTTTTCGTTTTCCGAATGTTGAAGTCTTAGCTAATTATTTACAGCGAGAAGTTCTAGATAATTGTCAACCGGTATTTACCCCTCAAATAAAATCAGAAATTTCTCAAAAACAGCCAGAAAAATCACAACTCGATGATGATCCTATTGTTATTGTCGGCATGGCTTGTCGATTCCCCGGCGGTGCTAAGAATTTACAATCTTTCTGGGAACTTTTAGAACAGGGAAAAGATGCTATAACAGAAATTCCTCAAGAGCGCTGGGATCAGGAAACATGGTATGATCCTAATCCCGATGTCCCCGGCAAAATATACGCTCCTTACGGTGCATTTCTAGAACAAATTGAGGAATTTGATGGAGAATTTTTTGGCATTATTCCTAGAGAATCTGTCGCCATGGATCCTCAGCAGCGTTTACTCTTGGAAACTACTTGGCAAGCTTTAGAATCTGCTGGACAAAATCCCCAAAAATTACGCAACAGTCAGACGGGAGTTTTTATCGGTTGCATGACTCAAGATTATGCCCAATTAAGTTATTCTCCTCAAGCCATTAATGCTTATACTGGTTCAGGAACTTCTGTTAGTATGGCGGCGGGTCGTCTTTCTTATGTCCTTGGTTTACAGGGTCCATCAATGACTATTGACACCGCTTGTTCCTCCTCATTAGTAGCGATTCATTTAGCTTATAATGCCTTACTTAATGGTGAGTGCGATCTGGCTTTAGCCGGAGGGGTTAATATTATTTTAACTCCCATTATTTCTTTAATCGAAAGTCGCGCCCATATGCTTGCCCCTGATGGACATTGCAAAACCTTTGATGAGAGCGCGAATGGCATGGTGCGAGGAGAAGGCTGTGGAATAGTTGTTCTGAAAAGATTGAGCCAAGCGGTTAAGAATGGAGACCAAATTTTAGCGAAAATTTATGGCACAGCCGTCAATCATGATGGTCCAAGTAGTGGGCTAACTGTTCCTAATGGTCAAGCTCAAGAACAATTATTACATCAAGCCCTTAAACGTGCTAATCTCAAGCCTGAACAAATCGATTATATTGAAGCTCACGGCACTGGAACAGCCCTTGGTGATCCCATTGAATTAGAAAGTATGTCCGCCGTTTTTGGTCAACGCTCCCCTAATCGGCCTTTAATTATTGGTTCAGTAAAAACGAATTTAGGCCATTTAGAAGGTGCTGCTGGAATTGCCGGATTAATTAAAACCGTTCTAGCGTTACAACACCATAAAATACCTCCTCATCTTCACTTTAAAAATCCTAATCCCCGCTTTGATTGGAGTTCTCATATTTTTGAAGTTCCTGTACAAGGAAAACCTTGGGATATCAGCGAACGTTCAAGGATTGCTGGAGTAAGTTCCTTTGGATTTAGTGGAACGAATGCTCATATCATTGTTGGGGAAATTGACGCTGATTTACCTCAACCTTCGGAGAATAATTTTTATCTATTACCCCTTTCGGCTCGTTCTGAAAAATCGCTGCAAGAGTTAGCGAGAAATTATCAAGATATTTTGACTGAGTCTATCAATTTAGCTGATGTTTGTTTTACCGCCAGTACAGGGCGGGGGATTTTTCCGCAACGAATCTGTATTTTAGCAGACTCAATAACAACGGCACAACGAGCATTAATTGATTACCAAGATGGTGAAAATTCTGACTCATTAATCCGACCGATTTTATCAGAGACTCCACAAAAGATAGCTTTCCTCTTTTCTGGACAAGGCTCTCAATATTCCGGCATGGGAGAAACCCTTTATAACCGAGAAGTTGTTTTCAAGGAAACATTAGATCTTTGTGATCAAATTCTAGAACCCCTTTTAGAAAAATCTCTCTTAGATTTAATCTTTCAAGAGCAAAATAGTGAGTTATTAGAGGAAACCCAAATCACTCAGCCGGTGATTTTTTCCCTTGAATATGCCCTCGCCAAATTATGGCAATCTTGGGGAATACAACCTTCAGCCCTTTTAGGACATAGTATCGGGGAATATGTGGCGGCTTGTTGGGCAGGAGTCTTTTCATTAGAAGATGCCTTAAAATTAGTGACTCAACGGGGTAAATTAATGGGAAAATTGCCCCACAATGGCAGTATGTCCGCTATTTATGCTGATTATGAGACGGTAGCAAACGCTCTAACTTCTTATGAAAATCAAGTTAATATTGCTTCAGCCAATGGCTCAATTACCGTCATTTCTGGATTTAAAGAGATTGTTGAGCAACTCGAAAAAGAATTTATTGATCAAGGGCATAAAACTAAACGTTTAGCGGTATCTCATGCTTTTCATTCTCCTTTAATGCAGCCCATTCTTGATGATTTTTCCCAGGTCTTAAAAACAATTTCTTTTCATGAACCTAGCTTAACGATTATTAGTAATCTGACAGGGAAACCTGTAGGTTCAGAAATTACAACTCCTGATTATTGGGTAGATCATCTGCGTAATACTGTACAGTTTAGTCAAGGATTTCAGTCTTTAATTGATCAGGGTTATCGTTGTTTTCTAGAAGTCGGTTCTAAGCCTGTATTACTGAGTATGGCTCGCCTTATTTCTGCCAACCAAGACCTATTATGGTTGCCTAGTATTGTACCTGGGCAGGATGAACAGGCACAAATGTATAGAAGTTTAGCGACACTTTTTGTTAATGGTTATTCCCTAGACTGGACTAAAGTATTTAAACAAGGTAAGCGGATTATTTTACCGACTTATCCCTTTCAAAGAGAACGGTATTGGTTATCTAATTCGGAATTTTCTCTAGGGTCAATCAAGACTCAGTTACATCCTTTCATTAGAGATTTTAAAAAGTTAGCAACGGGAGACATGATCTTTGAAGGTGAGGTGAGTTCTCTTAACCCTAGTTATTTAGAAGAACACAAGGTATTTGAGAACATTGTATTTCCAGCTACCGGTTTTATTGAAGCTATTTTAGCCGCAAGTCAGAAAATATTTAATGGGCATTTTGTCACCCTTGAAAATGTCTCTATCCATCAGGGATTACTCTTATCTCCAACTCCCTCAATAATCCAAATAATTTTTAAACCTAAAAAATCATCTCAACTGATTTATACTTTTGAGATATTTAGCAGTGATTCTGCACAAGAACAATGGCTTCTTCATGTTACAGGTGAAGTCAAACCTAAGGATATACAAAGCTTGGCTGCCTCAGAATTAAACCCAACTAAATTAGAAAGAGAAAACCCTAATGCATCGATTTCTATTCGTGAATTCTATGAGCTTTATCAGCAGATGGGTATCAGGTATGGGGAGCAGTTCCAAGCGATTCAAGAGTTATATTCTTTCAAAAAAGGCTCTCAAGCTAAAATTAGTATTAACCCTAGTTTAGCGGATCGGCGTTATTATTTTCATCCAGTTCTTTTGGATGCTTGCTTACAGAGTATTGGGGCAGCTTTCCCCGAAATTCATGGTCAAGAATTGCATCTACCTTATGGATTCTCTTCCTTGGAAATATTCCTAAATCCAACTTCGCAAGTTTGGACGGAAGTTCAGGTCATCTCAGATACTAATGGTGAAATGAGAGTAAATGTTAATATTTATGATGAACAAGGACAGCTTTGCGCTCGCTTTACTGACTTAACAGCACGGCGCATAAATCCAGCTATTTTACAGAGTTTATGGCAAGAAAAGTCAAATAATTGCTTTTATAAAGTGGAATGGAAAAAACTTTCTTCAATGCCAACTGTTGCCGTCGATCCTCAAAATTCTTGGTTAGTCTTGGTTCGTCCAGAAACAGACTTAAATTCCCTAATTAATTTATACAAAAAGGCAGGAGAAAAAGTAATTACTGTAGAAATGGGGCAAAATTATCAATGTTATTCTCAAGATTATTTTGTGATCAATCCGGCTCAGAAATCTGATTTTCAGCGTCTCTATCAAGAAGCTTATCCATCTGGAGAATTTCCGACTGGCGTTGTTTTTTGTTGGGAATCTTCAGAAGCTGAAGACGTGCTAGATACAGTATATCAGAGTTCTCATGCCGTCTTAAATTTAGTGCAAACCCTCACTAATAACTGGGAGAAATTACCCCATTTATGGCTGATTACTCGCGGGGCTAATAAGATTATCAATGATACGGCTTTATCTCCTCAACAGTCCCATTTATGGGGATTAGGAGCAGTCATTAATCAAGAGTATCCTAAAATGGGTTGTGTTTGTTTAGATTTACCAATCCATAAAGAAGCTAATGAAGCTGCACTTTTATTCAATGAATTAAAGTGTTTCCCCCATGAATTCCGTTTGGCTTTACGTCAAGGAAACCGCTACGCAGCCAGGTTAGTTTCTGCATCTCTTCCTACCTCAGAAAAACGACAGTTTATTAATCAGTCAGGGGCTTATTTAATTACGGGAGGGGGAGGAAAACTCGGCGGATTAGTGGCTCAATGGTTATCAGAAATGGGAGCAAGTCACCTAGTTTTGTGTAGTCGCCATGTTAAATCTTCAACAGAATTGATAGCCCCATTAGTAGAGAAAGGAACAAAAGTAACCTTGATTGAAGCTGATATTACTTCCCCCACAGATATGAAAAATTTATTCTCTCGTTTTGGGGAAGACTTACCCGTCTTACGAGGAATAATTCATGCAGCAGCGGTCTTAGAAGATGGGCTTATCAGTAATCAAAGTTGGCAAAAATATCAAAAGGTAATGAGTCCAAAAGTAGCAGGAACTTTATTATTAGATCGTTATACTCGCTCTCTATCTTTAGACTTTTTCGTAAGCTTTTCTTCTGCGGCTGTCATCCTTGGTTCACCGGGTCAAAGTAATTATGCGGCGGCTAATGCTTTCATGGATGCTCTAATGCAGCAACGGCAAAGTTTAGGATTACCTGGTATTAGTATTAATTGGGGAGCTTGGGAGACGAGCAACCAAATTGATCAACAACGTTTCGCTAATTGGGGTTTGCAGATGATGCCTTCTGAGCAAGCGTTTCAATATCTCAACCAGATAATTTTAGATGATATTACGCAAGGGATAGTTCTCGATATTAATTGGTCGATTTTTAATCAAACTTTCAATATTAATCAACCCTTCTTTAGCGAGGTATTAACCCTAAAAAATCAAAAACAAACAAGTCCAGCAAAACTATTAGAACGATTAAAATCTGTCTCTATAGACGAACGAATAAACGCTTTAGTAGAAGGACTGGAGAAAATATTAAGAGAAGTGACAGGGTTAAATGGGAACAAAGTTATTCCTCAACAAACATCATTCTTAGACCTAGGGTTAAACTCTCTAATGGTCATAGAATTTAAAAATCGCTTAGAAAGAGATTTAGGGTGTAAATTGCCATCTTCGATCATTTTCGATTATCCTAATCTTCTCAGCTTAAGTACCTACTTAAGGGAACAAATTCTAGCCAATCATCTCGATTTTGAGATTAAAATAAATCCAATTACTGACAATCATAATCCCTATGACAGCCTCAGTGAAGACGAACTGGCAAGATTACTTAATCAAAAATTAACGGAGCTTGATCAATATGGAGGTTAAATTTTAAAAATAATGTTTCAAAAGCCATAAGATGTGGTAGGCTAAGTAGGTGAACATGAGTAAGCTTAACTCTGTGGGGTTAAACTTTTGTTTATATTCACTGATAGTAGCATCCTAATTTATGTTTAACGGCGTATAAACTTAGAAATTATCGAGAATGGGGCATGGTTGAGAGTATAGATTACAAAAAATTAATGGCAACGACCTTAAGCAAAATGGAGGTAATGCAAGCTCGTATCCATGAATTAGAGACGAGACAAAGTGAATCCATTGCGGTGGTCGGAATGGCTTGTCGTTTTCCTGGAGGTATTAATTCCCCAGAAAAGTATTGGAGTTTTTGTCAAGCCGGACTTGATGCTATAGTAGAAGTTCCTAAAAGCCGTTGGGATATCTCAAAACTGTATTCTCAAGAACCAACTTTAGGAAAAATGAACACCGCTTATGGTGGATTTCTTCAAGAGAATATCACAGAATTTGATGCCCGTTTCTTTTCGATCTCAGCAAGAGAAGCATCCTCCATGGATCCTCAACAAAGGTTACTCTTAGAAGTTGCTTGGGAAGCGTTAGAAAATGCCAATTTACCTCTGAAAAATTTAGCCGATAATAAGGTAGGGGTATTTGTGGGGATTACTAGCATTGATCATGCTCTGAAGGTTTACGGCACAAACTATGATCAAATTGACTCTTTTTTTGGCACCGGCAATGCTCTAAGCGCAGCCGCCGGAAGGCTATCTTATTTTCTCAATCTTCACGGTCCTTGTCTCTCCATTGATGCAGCCTGTGCATCCTCATTAGTAGCCGTCCATCAGGGGATTCGTAGCCTGAGAAATCGTGAATGTGAACTCGCTTTAGTGGGTGGGGTAAACCTCATTTTAGAACCCGCAATTACGATTAGTCTTTCTCAGTCGGGAATGATGTCCCCCGATGGGCGTTGTAAAACCTTCGATGCCTCTGCCAATGGATATGTGCGAGGGGAAGGCTGTGGGGTTTTGATTTTAAAAACTTTATCAGAAGCCCAGAAAAACGGGGATCAAATTCTTGCCCTGTTGCGAGGTTCGGCGGTGAATCATAATGGTGCTGCTGCCGGTTTAACCGTACCCAGTGGACCCGCCCAGCAAGAATTGCTCCGTCAAGCTCTAGCTGATGCCAGAATACTCCCTGAAGATGTCAGCTACATAGAAGCTCATGGCACAGGTACTTCTTTAGGAGATCCCATCGAATTGAATGCCATTGCCTCAGTTTATGGAAAGCGCTCCGACCCTCTTTATGTCGCCTCAGTGAAAACCAATATCGGTCATCTTGAAGCCGCCGCTGGCATGGCTGGAATAATCAAAACGATTCTGATTCTTCAACAGGGTGAAATCCCGCCCCATCTTCATTTCCAAAGCCCTAATCCTCTGATTAATTGGGAAGACCATCCTATTAAAATTCCTACTCAAAATATACCTTGGCCGAATAACAATAAAGTCCCCATAGCTGGGGTAAGTTCTTTCGGGTTTTCCGGCACAAATGCCCATGTCATTGTTCAACAGGCACCCGTCAGCAAAATCTCAGAAATTCAACAACAAATTCCTAGTCATCTCTTAACCCTTTCAGCCCACAACAAAACCGCTTTAAAAGAATTAGCTAAACGTTTTCATACCCTCCTAGAATCTCATCCTGAAATTGGAGATATTTGTTATAGTGCAGCTGTCGGAAGGATAGGTTTACCTGAACGTTTAGCCATTGTTGGCGATACTTGTCCAGAATTACAACAAAGATTAGCCGCTTTTGCTGAAGAAAACCCACTTGATGATTTGACTTTTTATCAACGTTTTACATCGGAAAAATCCCCTAAAATTGTTTTTCTTTTTACAGGGCAAGGCGCTTGTTATCCTGGCATGGGGCATCAACTTTATCAAACTCAGCCGACATTTCGTCAATATATTGATCAATGTGCCGAAATATTAGCGAAGTATTTAGACCATCCTTTAACTGAAATATTATTTGGTGAACAGACCGATTTACTCAATCAAACCGCTTACGCTCAACCGGCTATATTCGCCCTAGAATATTCCCTAACAATGCTATGGAAATCTTGGGGAATTACCCCCAGTTTACTGATTGGCCATAGTGTGGGAGAATATGTAGCAGCTTGTATCGCAGGAGTATTTAGCTTAGAAGCTGGACTCGCCTTAATTGTCAAACGGGGGCAATTAATGCAAACCACAACCTCCGGGAAAATGGCTTCAATTTTTGCTGATGAAGAGACAGTAAGTTCCCTAATTAAAAATTATCATGAAACGGTTTCAATAGCTGCCATTAATCACCCTCAACAGATTGTTATTGCTGGAGAAAGTGCCAGCCTTGAGGAAGTTATTAGCACCTGCAAAAAGCAAAAAATTCCCGCTCAATATCTCCCCGTTACTCAGGCTTTTCATTCCCCTTTAATGGAGCCAATTTTAAAAGAATTTGAAAAAGAGGCTCGTCAAATTTCTTATCAACGCCCCCAAATTCTCTTACTTTCAGGACTTGATGGAGAGGTTTTAGAAAATGCACCAGATGCCACTTACTGGAGCAAACAATGCCGAGAACCAGTAAGATTTTTGTCGAGTTTAATAACCGCTTTCAACAAGGGATATAACCTATTTTTAGAAGTGGGACCAAGACCAATACTGGCAGAACAAGGTCGTCGTTATAAAGATGAGGTCATCTGGTTAAGTTCTCTCAATCGTGGCTTAGATAACTGGCAGACAATTCTTTCAGCCTTGGCACAACTCTACCTCAATGGCCTGCCTTTCAACCCAGAACAATTCAATCAGAATTATGGCTATAAAAAAGTCAGATTGCCGAACTATCCCTTTCAAAGGAAACCTTTCCAATTTCAGCCTAATCCTCGAACAGAAAATCAGAGCATTGACAAAATATTCCTAGACTCACAAACCTCTAACCTTACCGATACCGAAACCACAGTTTTCAATATGCAAAAACATCAACAGGAAATCCGTAATCAATTAAAATCAATTTTGGCTTTACTTCTGAAAGAAGATGAGAACGATCTGCCGGAGGATGAGACATTACTAAACTTAGGAGCAGACTCAATTATCTTGACTGACTTTTCTCGCAAAATTGAAGAAAAATTTCAAGTCAAAGTGAAAATAGATCAACTCTTTACCGATTTACAAACTCTTGTTGATATCGCCGAATACCTCTGCCAATTTGTCAAAGAAAAACCCTTAGAAAATGCTTCAGAAATAACAGCTAAAGTTATCGATGACGAGACAGAATTAAGCAATTATCTGCAAGTCATTGATCAATTGCAACCCATCGCTACAGCCTATATCATCAAGGCTTTAGAGTCCTTAGGGAAAAAACTTAATCAAGGGGAACAATGGACAATAGAAACCCTAAGACAAACCTTACCTGTTGCCCCCAAATATCACATTTTGCTCAATCGTTATTTGCAGGATTTAGAGCAAGCTAATATTCTTCAAAATCAAGGGAATGTTTGGACTGTCAAAAACTTGCCTGAGTATTTTTCCTTAGCCCAAGCCCTACAAAAGCTAGAAAAAACTTGTCCATCTGCAAAACCTGAATTAGAAATGTTGCAACGCTGCGGCGAAAATTTAGCAGAAGTTCTCAAGGGAAATATAGACCCCTTGACATTAATTTTCCCAGAAGGTTCCGTTGCTCATGCAGAAAGTATCTATGGCAACTCTCCCGTATCTCGATTGATGAATCAACGAGTTGCCCAAGCTATTAACCAGATTTTAACGAACTTTTCTAATAGTGATCGCCCCTATCAAATTCTCGAAATAGGAGGAGGAACTGGTGCCACTTCAGAAGCAATTCTTAACCACTTAAACCTCGATCATGTCACTTATTCTTTTAGCGAAGTTTCTCCCTTCTTACTGCATCAAGCTAGGCAAAAATTTCAGAAAAAATATAACCTAAACTTTCATCAAATAGACATTGAAAAGTCCCCCATTTCTCAGGGGATACCTGCCCATAATTATCATATTGTTGTCGCCGCTAACGTCCTTCATGCGACCCGAAATATTACAGAAACTCTAACCCATATTCGGGAACTTCTGCGCCCCGGCGGTTACTTAGTTCTCCTCGAAACCGTAGAAAATAACTCATGGCTGAATTTAACCTTTGGATTAACCCCCGGATGGTGGCGCTTTCAGGATCAACAATTACGCTCAGATACACCCTTATTAAGGGGTGAAAATTGGTGTTCCGTTTTAAAAAGTTGTGGGTTTGCTACGGCGAATAGTTTCTCTAAACAAAACAATATTCCCATTAACAATGGACAAGAATTAATTCTTGCTTGTGTGCCAGATGAACCCCTCTCAATTCCTGCAAGGACTAAGCTTACTGTCTCCGGTGAAAGCTCCGGTAAAGAAGCCTTAATGATGGCTCAATTACAATCTTTAAAAGACCTAAAAGAACTCCATGAGAAAACCATTATCAAGCAATTAGAAGTTCTTCAAGCTGCCCCCGTTTTTCCAGGTATAGTCCCCGAAATATTAACGAATCAGACTCAAATCATTCCTGCCCAAAGCTCTAAAATAGAAACTTACCCGCCGGTTTCTCAAGAGAAGCCCAAATCTCCTGAGAAACCTAGTTCTCCCAATTTAAACCCCTTAGCCTTAAAGCTCACTGAGAACAAATCCTTAACCGAACAACAACAAGCCTTTATTCAAAATTTACAGAGTATTTATAACCAGAAAACCGCCAAATCAAAAGCCTATTCACAAAATAGCCGTAAGACAATGGTAGATGTTAAACCGACCATTGACTTCCGCATGGCCTTAAAAGAATTTCAATATCCCATTGTTTCAGAATCCGCTCAAGGGGCTTATTTTAAGGACATTGATGGCAATAATTACATTGACTTAGCTATGGGGTTTGGGGTTAACTTTTTTGGGCATAGTCCTGATTTTGTCATTGAAGCAGTTCAAGAACAAATGAATCGAGGAATAGGCTTAGGAATGCAGTCAAATCTGGCCGCCGAAACCGCCGCTTTAATTAGTGAAATGGGCCGAGTCGAAAGAGTCGCTTTTAGTAATACGGGAACCGAGGCGATTATGGCGGCTGTTCGCATTGCTCGCTCCCGGACAAAACGTCAAAAAATCGTTATGTTTGCCGGCTCCTATCATGGAACTTTTGACGGCATCTTAGCACGAGTAGGAAAAGATCAAACCATGGCTCAACCCTTAAGTCTAGGCACCCCTTTAGGAATGGTTGAAGACGTAATAGTCTTGAGTTATGGAGTTGAAGAAAGCCTCGATATTATTGCTACTCATGCTGATGATTTAGCCGCCGTATTAGTCGAACCAGTTCAAAGTCGCAAACCCGATTTACAGCCTCAAGAATTTCTGCAAAAACTACGACAAATAACCCATAAAAAAGGAATCACACTCATTTTTGATGAAATTATTACCGGCTTTCGGATTGCTCCGGGAGGAGCGCAAGAATGGTTTAATGTTGAAGCTGATATAGTCATTTATGGTAAGGCCATTGGAGGAGGTTTACCAATTAGTATGATCTGCGGTAAAGCAGATTTCTTGGATACCGTTGACGGCGGTTTCTGGCAATACGGAGATGACTCTCATCCGCAAACCGAGTTAACCGCTTTTGGGGGAACTTTTTGTCGTCATCCTTTAGCCCTTGCTGCTTGTCGTGCTGTGCTGTTACATCTTCGGGAAAACAGCCCAACGATTCAAGAAAAAGTGAATCAATTAACTCATCGATTAGCCACCGAAGTCAATCAATTCTTTCAAGAAATAGGCATTCCGATTCGGGTTGTTAATTTTGGGTCTTTATTCCGCTTTGAACCCTTTGGAGCTTATAGTATTTTCTTACAACCCATCGAATTACCCCTCTTTTATTACCTATTAAATCTTAAAGGAATCTACACATGGGAAAAACGAGTTTGTTTTCTCTCCACCTGCCATACTAATGAAGATATAGACAAAGTTATAGTAGCCGTCAAAGAAGCGATTACGGAATTGCAGCAAGCCGGTTTTTTTGCTAATGCTAAACGCCCCCAAGTCAAGAAAGAAGAAAAAAAGCCGCTTTCTGAAGATGAAGATGGTAGGGAACATTTACCATCTTTAAATCAATCCTTTCCCACCAGTGAAGCTCAACGTCAGCTTTGGTTATTAGCTGAATTAGACCGTAATGCTTCAGCATCCTATAACGTCACAACATCTCTAGAATTACGAGGTTCTTTAGATGTTTACATTTTAGAAAAAACGATTAATCAAGTTATTAATCGCCATGAAGCTTTGCGAACCCAAATTATAGAACAAGGAGAATTACAGGAAGTTGTCAATGAAGTTAACATTAAATTAAAACTAATTAATTTGAAGGATGAAGATAATCCCGAAGCGACGGCCTTAGCGTTACGATCTCAGTTTTCCCAAAAACCCTTTGACTTGTCGATTGCTCCCTTATTTGCTGTGATTTTAATGCGCTTAAAACCTGACCATTATCTGCTATCTTTAAAAACTCATCATATTGTGGCAGATGGTTGGTCACTAGGATTAATTTTGCAGGAAATTGGTCAACTTTATTCATCCCAAAATAACACAACTAAAGAGGTTCTCACACCACCGATGCAGTTTCGGCAATATTTAACTTTGCGAGCGCAAGAGACGCAAAGTCCACAAATGTTAGAGCATCGGGATTTTTGGTTGAAAACCTATCAGGAAGATATCCCAACCTTTGAGCTTCCCACCGACTTTCCCCGTCCCGCCGTTAAAACCTACACTGGCGGACAAGAAATTCAAGTCATTCCCTCTGAAGTTGGGCAAAATTTGCAGAAAGTAGGACGCAAAAATAAAGCTACATTATTTATGACGATGTTCGCCGCTTATACTGCTTTTTTGCGTCGAATTTCTGGCCATAAGGATTTAGTCATTGGTATTCCTATTTCTGGGCGACAAATAGAAGGCAGTGACAACTTAGTAGGCTTTTGTTCTCAATTTTTACCCCTGCGGATACAAGTCGATGCTACCACCTCTTTTATTGAACATTTACAACATACTAAACAAACCCTGATCGACGCTTTTCGCCATCAGAGTTATACTTTAGAGGATTTATTAGCAGCTTTACAATTACCTAGAGATTTTTCTCGTTCTCCTCTCATTTCTGTATCTTTTAACATGGATCCTAGTTTAACTCTGCCTGAGTTTAAAGACTTAAAAGTATCCTTGCCACCGTCACCAATTAGTTACACCCCTTTTGATCTAGGATTTAACTTAATTGAACTTAATGATAACCTCATTATTTACTGCAATTACAATACAGAACTATTTAAACAAGAGACAATTAAACAATTTATTGAAAGCTTTGAAATTTTGCTGAGGGGAATCATTGACGATGCTAATCATCTCCTTTATCAGTTACCTTTATTAACCCCAGTCCAACAAGAGAAGTTACTCAGACAATTAACGGGAAAAACTCGCAAACTCCCAGAAAAAGCCACCATCATTGATGACTTTGTAGCTCAAGTTAAATTAACCCCTAATGCTCCCGCCTTAATTGCGGGAAAAATTAGCCTTAGCTATCAAGAATTAAATGAAAAAGTCAATCGTCTTACTCATTATTTACAGCAGGAATATCAGCTAGGTGTAGGAAAAGTGATTGGGGTCATGCTCCAGCGTAATCACCACTTAATCATCGGGATTCTGGCTACCTTTAAAACTGGAGCGACTTACGTTCCTATAGACTCTCAATATCCTCACAGTCGCATTGAGTTTATTTTAAAAGATAGTGGCTGTCATGTTTGCCTAACGGAGAGTAATTTTATCTCTAAGTTACCTGAAAAAATGGAGAAAATTTGCTTAGATAAAATTGATCCTATTGTTGAAAAATATGACAAAGATGAGCCTAAAATATTTCGCAATTCTAGCCAAACTGCTTATATTTTTTACACTTCAGGATCAACTGGTAATCCTAAAGGAGTCATGGGCCGTCACATCTCAATTTTGAATGTTATTCAAAGCTTACGACTTACCTTTGATTTAGATAAACATCCTGAATGGCGCTATATTTTCACAGCTGCTGTTACTCATGATCCATCTATTCGTAATATTTTTCTCCCCTTAACCATAGGTGCATCCCTATATATGTACGAAATAAAATATATAGGACATTTGGTTTCTTTCCTACAGGAAAATCAAATTAATGCCCTACACACCACCCCATCTATCTATCGAGAAATCTTGGGGCTACTTGAACCAGGAGAAACCATTTCCAGCTTAAAATATATCTCGGTAGGAGGGGAAAAATTAGATCGGGAAACTGCCTTAGCTTTGCGGAAACGTTTTCCAGCAGAAATTATTAGCAATGTCTACGGATCTACAGAAACTTGTGTGGGAGTATCCCAGTATGAAATCAAGGAAAACTTAGACAGCGAAATCCCCCTCGGTCAAGTTTTCCATAACAATCGCTTAGGGGTTCTTGATGAATTTAATAATCCCGTTCCCCTCCATGTAATCGGCGAAATTTGTGTAGAAGGTGCCGCCCTAGCATCGGGTTATCATAACCAACCCGAAATGACTCAAGAAAAATTTAAACCTAGCTTTCTTGATGAGACAAAAACTCTCTTTAGAACCGGCGATTTAGGCAAGCAAACTGCTCCCGGTATCATTGAGTTTATGGGACGAAAAGATAATCAAGTTAAGGTCAATGGTTATCGAATTGACCCCGGAGAAATTGAATATCAATTGACTCGTTATGCTCCCATTGAAAGAGCGATTGTTTTACCCGTTCAAGTTAATAATCAAACTCAATTATCTGCTTACTGTCAAACAGACAAAACTCTAGAAATTGCTGAGATTCGAGAATTTCTTGCCAAATTTTTACCAGTTTATATAATTCCGAGTTACTTTATTTTTTTAAAGCAATTCCCCTTAACTCGACATGGGAAACTTGACCTGCACTCCCTGAGAGAACTCAGAGAAACTGGTAAATCTCTGGTGAATTCTAATTATGTTGCACCCCGGAATTATTTAGAATCCAATCTCGTTAGTATCTGGGAAAAAATTCTCTCTAAACATCCTATCGGTATTTTTGATAACTTCTTTGAAATTGGCGGTCATTCTCTACTCTTATCAAGGGTTGTAACCCGGGTTCATAAAGAACTAAATGTATCCGTAAAATTGGCTGACTTCTTTAAAGTTCCAACCATTGCTGGATTGGCGACTTTAATCTCCCAGACTCAATACAATTATCAAGAACCCATTTCGGCAATTCCCCCCCAAAAATCCTATCCGATGTCTCATGGTCAGCGTCGTCTTTGGGCTTTAGAATTTCTAGATCAAAATCATAATGCTTACGGAATGCCCAGTGCTTATCAATTCAAGGGCAATCTCAATATTGATGCTTTTGAAAATGCCTTTCAACAGTTAATTCAACGCCATGAAATTTTGCGGACAACCTTTACTTTAATCAATAATCAACCCCGTCAAGTTGTCCATAATCAAATGAACTTTGTCATTAAACAAATAGACCTGACAGCTTATGTTAGCACAGAACAAGAAAACTTGATCGAAGAAGCGATCAGCCATAATGCCAAAACGACTTTTGATTTAGAAGTCGGACCGTTACTTAAAGTTAACTTACTTAAACTAAGCCAAGAGAATTACATCGTCTTGTTTAATATGCACCATATCATTTCTGATGGTTGGTCAGCAGGGGTTTTAATTAAAGATTTCCTCAGCCATTATCACGCCTATGGACAAGAAAATTCCCAATTAATGCCCCCTCTCAGAATTCATTATAAAGACTATACTTCTTGGCAAGAAAGTCAATTAGAAACCTCGAAACTTCAAGATCAACGGGATTACTGGTTAGCTAAATTAACTCCTGTCCCTGTGCGTCTTAACTTACCTGTTGATTATCCGCGCCCACCTGTTAAAAGTTTTCAAGGAAATACAATTACATGGCAACCTGAACCCGAATTGATCGATACTTTTGAGAAGTTAATTAAAGCACAAGAAGCCAGTTTATTTATGGGTTTAGTTAGTTTGGTTAAGAGTTTTCTATTCCGTTATACTGAGCAAAATGAAATTACAATCGGCTCTGCTATCGCCGGCAGAAATCATCCTGATTTAGAAGATCAAATCGGATTTTATGTTAACACTCTCGTCCTGCGGGATCAGATAGCAGATCACGACAGTTTTACGGATGTCCTTAGCAAAGTAAAAACAACCACTTTAGAGGCTTATGATAATCAAGACTATCCCTTTGATCAGATCGTATCTGATTTGAATTTACAACGAGATCCTAGCCGGAATGCTCTCTTTGATGTGGCAATTGTCCTGCAAAATAATCAAAATGTAGATCTGGCCTTGGACGGAATTACAGTTAACTCCATTGACCCAAAAATGATTACCGCTAAATTTGATTTAGAATTTATCTTTGTTGAGGAAGAAGAACTTTATCTCAAGCTAATCTACAACACAGATATATTTATCCATGAGCGAATTTTATTGCTCATAGATTTGTTCAAAAACTGGCTAGAGCAAGTTTTAAAATTTGCCCATGAACCTTTGATAAACTTATCCTTAGCTTCCTCAGAAAATCTTATTCAAGAGGGGCAAGATCTGTTCACAGAAGATTTTAATTTTTAGTCAACAGCAATTATACGAGCAGGAGATTTTAATGAAGACAAAACTACCGATTCTTGGCGTTTTAGGGGGTATGGGACCAGTGGTTACCGCCGAATTTCTTAAGTCAATTTATGAGTATAATCCTTTTATTGATAAAGAACAAGAAGCCCCTAATGTCATCGTTTTTTCTCTTCCCTCTGCACCTGATCGCACAGGTTCTATTGATAGTGGAAAAGAAAGAGAATTTATTGATTTTATTGAAGTCAATCTGGAACATCTCAATAAACTGGCTGATTGCATAGTCATTGGCTGTTGTACGGCTCATTATGCTCTACCTCAGATCCCCGAAAATCTGACGGATAAACTTATTTCCTTAATTAAAATAGCGGATCAAGAACTCCAAGAATATAATGAACCTACCCTTTTACTTGCTAGTACAGGGACTTACCAGAAAAAATTATTTCAGGAAGGCTGCACCACCGCAGATCTGATTATTTCTCTCTCAGAAAGCGATCAAAAGTTGATTCATGAAATGATCTATAAAGTGCTAAAAAGAGGACAGGATCCGTTAAGTATTCTTAGGGATATAGAAGCATTATTAGAGAAATATAACACTCGCTCCTATATTTCTGGGTGTACCGAATTTCATCTCTTAACAAAATCTCTCAAACTCAAAGGAATTGACTCCATTAAAGCGATCGATCCTTTAAGTACCATCGCTCAAAACTTTTCTCAGTTAATCATCAAACAAGCTCAGGTAGACCGCGTGACCGACTGCCATCAACCTTCAACCCCAAAAAGCCCTTGACCATCGCACCCCTAGGAGGTACAATTCAAACTTGAATTGGCCACTTCTGACTTTTAACTTGCGCGTAGCGATATACTGATTCATAGGGTTTTCGAGATTGGTTCTATTTTTGATCAAGAGGTGTAAAAAAAGTGTCTAAGCATTCAATCAGTTTTGGAGGACAATTGGAAGATAATTGGCGGACTCTGTCAGAAGTCTTAGAAACTGCCACTAAACATAATAATCATGGAATTACTTATATTAAAAATGACGCAGCTGAATATTTTCAGAGTTATCAAGACTTATATCAAGATGCTCTAGTTATTTTAAATGGACTGGAACAAAAGGGGATAAAATTAGGGCATAAAGTTATCCTACAAATTGCCAAAAATCAAGACTTTATTCCCGCACTCTGGGCTTGTTTTTTAGGGGGAATTATTCCAGTTCCTTTGACCGTTGCTCCTAGCTATGATCTGGAAAATTCTGCCGTCAAAAAACTAGAGAATGTTTGGAAAATTTTAGACAATCCTTTGATATTATCCGATAGTGAACTAATTACTGAAATTGAAAAATTAGGAACTTCCTCTCATCTAGAAGGGTGGCAAGTTATCTCAGTTAATGAACTCAGAAAAGCCCCCTCTAAAGTCCATCAATTGCCGATTCTTGATCCACAAGATCCAGCCTTATTACTCTTTACTTCGGGTAGTACAGGTATGCCCAAGGGAGTAATATTAACTCATCATAATATTCTGTCCATGACTGCTGGTACAGTGGCAATGAACCACTTTACCCAACAAGAAGTTACCCTTAATTGGATGCCCTTAGATCATGTAGGAGCTATCGTATTTTTAGGAATTATGGCGGTAGATTTGGCTTGTCATCAAATTCACGTTCCGATGGAATTAGTCCTACGCCAACCCCTCCAATGGTTAGAACTCATTCAAAAGCATCAAGTAAGCATTTCTTGGTCCCCTAACTTTGCATTTTCCTTAATTAATCAACAGGCTGAAGAACTTAAGCACGCCTCTTATAACCTCTCCTCAATGAAATTTTTAGTGAATGCTGGCGAGCAAGTTTCAGTAAAAACGATTCGCCTATTCTTAGAAATTCTTGAAAAACATCAACTACGGGAGAGAGCGATTAAACCAGCTTTTGGCATGACTGAATCCTGTTCTGGGATTACTTGGTCAGCCGGTTTAAGTAAAAATGAACTCACCGAAGAAAATAGTTTTGTCTCTCTAGGAAAGCCGATTCCTGGAGCAACTATCCGGATAGTCGATCAGGAAAATAATCCTTTACCTGAAAGAGAAATTGGAAAGCTTCAAATTCAAGGTAATTCTGTTACTAAAGGATATTACAATAATACTGAACTCAACCGGGAAGTTTTTCAAGAAGGGTGGTTTACTACGGGAGATTTGGGGTATTTATTTAAGGGGGAACTCTTTATTACTGGGCGAGAAAAACAAGAAATTATCATTAATGGTGTTAATTACTTTGCCCATGAACTTGAAACAACAATCGAAGAGTTAGAAGGGGTTAAAGTATCTTATACAGCCGCCTTTGCCGTCTTTGATCAAAGTCGAGAAACTGACTTATTAATTATTACTTTTAGCCCAGAATCTGATCAATTTGAACACTGGATAAAAGTTGTTAGAAAAATTCGCAGTCATTTGACCCAAAAATTCGGAATTGCTCCAGCTTATGTCATTCCCTTAGAAAGAAATTTAGTTCCTAAAACCTCTATTGGCAAAGTTCAAAAATCTAAATTAAAAAAGGATTTTGAACAGGGATTATTTAGCAGCCGTATCCAAGAAATAGATCAATATTTAGCAAAAGAGCGTCAGAAAAATCAAACCTTACCTCAATCAGAAAATGAACGTCAAATAGCAGCAGTTTGGAGTGAAGTTTTACAGTTAACCTCAGTTGGTTTAGAGGATAACTTCTTTGAACTAGGGGGACATTCTATACACTTAATCCGAGTTCAAAATGAACTTGAAAAACTTTTTAACCGTCAGCTATCCCTTGCTGAAATGTTTAAAAATCCTACCGTTGCCACCCTAGCCCGTTTCTTAAGCGAAGAATCAAATACCACTCAAGTTATAGCACAAAAAAGCCGTCAACGTGCCGAAAACCGGACCCGTCGCCATAATGAAACCCATGACATTGCAATTATTGGTATGGCGGGGCAATTCCCAGGGGCTAAAAATTTAACAACCTTCTGGGAAAATTTAAAAAATGGAATCGAAACTATCTCTTTCTTTTCGGAAGAAGAATTACAAGAATCGGGAGTGTCTTCGGAACTATTTAATCAGCCTAATTATGTTAGAGCTAGACCAATTCTCGAGCAAGTTGAATACTTTGACAGCGAATTTTTTGGCTATACAGATAGAGAGGCAGAATTACTAGACCCTCAGCAACGTTTACTTCTTGAATGTAGTTGGGAATGTTTAGAAAACGCCGGTTATAATCCCAGTAATTATCAAGGATCAATTGGTATATTTGCTGGCGCAAGTATGAACACCTATTTGATCAATAATTGTTATCCTAATCGGGGTCAATTAGATAGTAATGACGAGTTACAACCCTTCACACTAGATTCAACGGGAGGGTTTCAAACAATGGTAGCTAATGACAAAGACTATTTAACAACGCGAATTTCTTATAAACTAAACTTACACGGCCCAAGCGTTAATGTTCAAACTGCTTGCTCTACTGGATTAGTTGTAGTTCATCTCGCCTGTCAGAGTCTAATTAGTGGAGAAAGTGACATGGCTCTAGCTGGAGCTGCTTCAATTAATTCTCCTCAAAAAATTGGTTACTTATATCAAGAAGGACTGATCATGTCTCCTGATGGTCATTGTCGCGCCTTTGATGCGGAAGCAAAAGGGACTATTTTTGGCAGTGGAGTAGGAGTAATTCTGCTCAAAAGATTGTCAGATGCTTTAGCCGATCATGACCATATTTATGCAGTTATTAGAGGCTCTGCTATTAATAATGATGGTGGCCAAAAATTAGGATTTACTGCGCCTGGTGGAGAGGGTCAAATTGCTGCCGCTACGGAAGCCCTAGCCTTTGCCAGTGTTGATGCTAATACAATTAGTTTTGTGGAAGCTCATGGCACAGGAACCCCCCTTGGAGATCCCATTGAAGTTGATGCTTTAGCTAAAGTTTATCAGGGTGCAAATGAGGGAGAATGTGCTTTAGGTTCAGTAAAAACCAATATCGGACATATGCAGATTGCTTCCGGTATTGCCGGTTTAATTAAAGCGACTTTAGCCCTCAAATATAGAGTTATTCCGCCTACATTACATTTCCAAAATCCTAACCCTCAAATTAATTTTTCTCAGACTCCTTTTTATATTAATAATGAAGCTATTTCTTGGACTACTAAGCAAGACAAGGACGAAAAATTACCCCGACGGGCAGGGGTAAACTCTTTAGGTATTGGCGGGGTTAATGCTCATGTTATTCTAGAAGAAGCTCCTCCCATTATTCCTCAAGACAATCAGAGCAAACGTCCCTATCATTTGCTCACCCTTTCCGCTCGAACCGAACCGGCTTTGAAAGAGTTAGTAAGTCGCTACATAGACTTTTTAGAAAGTCAACCTGAAAAGGATATGTCTGATGTAGTATTTACGGCAAATACAGGCCGAGTTCATTTCTCAAATCGTTTAGCCTTAACTGGCTATAAAAACAGTGATTTTATTGAACAATTACGTCAGTTCAAGCAACTAGATTATCAGTCAACTATTCATGGTATAGCTGATGAAAAAAGACCGCCTAAAATTGCCTTTTTATTTACAGGACAAGGGTCTCAATATGCAGGGATGGCTCATCAACTCTATCAGACTCAACCCACCTTTAGAAAAACTTTAGACGCAGGGGAAAACTACTATCAAAAACTAACGAGTAAATCCCTGCTAAACGTCGTATTTGCTGATACAGATGACCCCTTAAACCAAACCGCTTATACCCAACCGGCACTATTTCTGATTGAAGTTGCTCTCGCTCAATTATGGCATTCTTGGGGAATTCAACCAGCCGCCATTTTAGGGCATAGTTTAGGAGAATATTCTGCTGCTTGTTTTGCTGGCGTTTTTGATCTTGAAAGTGGCTTAAAACTGGTCACCCATCGAGGCAATTTGATGGGGCAGTTACCCCAAAATCAAGGGGAAATGGCCGCTATTTTTCTCGATAAGAACTCAGTTATTGAGCAGTGCCAAAGCCAAGGCATAAAAATCGCTATTGCTGCCATTAACGCGGAACAACATACCGTTATTTCTGGAGAAAAAAGCGTAATTCAAAAACTCTGTAACCATTTCACTAATGCCGGGGTGAAAGTTCGTCAACTCAAAGTTTCCCATGCTTTTCACTCCCCTTTAGTAGAGCCAATGGTTGCAGAATTTAAAACGATTCTTCAAGAGATTTCTTTCAGTCAACCTCAAATTTCTCTGGTCTCTAACCTAACAGGAGAAATTGCTGATGACAGCATTATGACTCCTCAGTATTGGCTTCAACATTTACTAAATACGGTACAATTTCATCAAGGGGCTTTATTCCTACAATCTCTCGGATGTGATACCTTTATTGAAATTGGACCTCAACCTATTCTCTCAGGAATTGTTCAATCATCCCTATCTTCATCTGAACCTCTAACTCTACCCAGTTTACGCTCAGGATTTTCTGATTGGCAAGTTTTATTAGAAAGTCTGGGCAAACTTTATGTTCGCGGTGCAAAGATAGACTGGTTTAGTTTTGATCAAGACTATCATCCTAGACGATGTGCTTTACCTACTTATCCCTTTCAAAAACGTCAACACTGGATTCCTTTAAAAACCCCATCTGCAACTGTTCCACAGGAATCTAATCTAGTCAAAATGTTATCTGAAAAGGACAAAAATACTTTGATGCAAACCCTCTTAGAAACAGGTCATTATTCTGAAGATGAAAAACCAACAATATCCGCTATTGTTCAACAGTTGATTAAACTCTATTATCAAGAAAAAGAGGACTTTAATTTTGCCAAATTACTTTATCAAGTAGCTTGGCTTCCCTGGGATTTAGCCGACGGTAAGCTACAAAATTTGACCCCCCTTAAAAGTGATTTAGAGGGTTACTTAGAACCCCAATTACACTCCTCAGAATTGATGGGAGTTTCTTGCGCTTTTTCCGAAATGGAAAAACTGGCAGCTGACTTTGTAGTTAAAGCTCTGAAAGATTTAGAACTCTTTCAAATGAATACCTTTCTTGATCCCGATCAAAGTTTTATTCAAGCTGAACTCAAACAAGAATATAAATCTTTCTGGAATCATCTTCTAGAAATATTAGCGAAAGTCGGCATTTTAGAAAAGCAAAATACCCTATGGAAAATTGTTAAAGAACCCGAACACTCTAATCCTGATTTAGCGGTAGAGGATTTAATCAATCATTATCCTAATGCTCAAATAGAACTCAATCTATTTCGACAAGTTGCCACAAATTTAGCAGCCATTATTACGGGAAAAATATCTCCTTTATCTATCCTATTTTCTCAAGATGGACAAGGAGGAGCCAGCGAGTTTTATAAAAATACATCTTCGGCAAAAATTCTCAATCTGGGTATCTCTAAAACCGTTGAACTTCTCCTCTCAAGTTATGCTCCCTCAGCCTCCCTCCGCATTCTCGAAATTGGCGCGGGAACTGGAGCTACAACCCAACAGGTTCTTAAAGCTTGTAAGTCTCGTCAAATTACCTACACATTCACTGATGTTTCCCCCTTCTTTCTAGAGAAAGCTAGAGATAATTTGGCTGAATTTTCTGGACTAGAATACAAAGTACTCGATATTGAAAAAGCTCCGAAATTACAAGGGTTTTGCTGCCATTCTTATGACTTGATTATCGCGGCTAATGTCTTACACTCTACCGCCAATTTACAAGAGGAAACCTTGCCTCATATTCAAAGTTTACTACGTCCAGGCGGTCATTTATTACTGTTAGAATTAACTCAGCAATCTCCCTGGATTGATTTAATCTTTGGTGTGACTCAAGGTTGGTGGCGTTTTAGCGATTATCATTTGCGCCCAAATCATCCTATAATTACAGCATCGACTTGGGAATCTATTCTGCTTAAATCGGGGTTTTCTCAGGTAGAATTTGTTTCTCCTGATCAAAAAATAGGTAGTGTTTTATTTCAGCAAAGTATTATTCTGGCTCAAAGTTCAGAAATCTCCCCTAACACCGCTAAAAACTGGCTAATTTTTACTGATATTGAACCCCAACAAAATACTTTTGCCTTAGGGATTCAAGAGCAACTACTTAAAAAGTGTGATTCCTGTCGGATAATTTATCAAGGGGAGAAAAATACACAAATATCATCTTCTGAGTCTTGTTTGAATGCTAATCAACTACAACAATTAGAGGAATGGTTTGCGTCCAATCCATCTCCAGATCGAATTATTTATCTTTTGAATAGTACTCCCAAAGAGCAACCAGAATCCATTTTATTGAATCGCTGTAACTATCTTTTAAATCTTCTCAAAGCTATTCAAAAAATCCCTAATCCACCTCAATTATTCCTTGTCACTCAGGGAGCCCAACCCTTTGAATTAGAACAGCCTTCTTTAGGGTTTCAGTCTCCTCTTTGGGCAATGGGGCGTGTTATTGCCCTAGAAAATCCGCAATTATGGGGAGGTATGCTGGATCTTGATCCCGACGTTGATATTAATCAAAATATTACCGCATTACTATTAGGATTAACTCATGCTCACGATGAGGATCATTTGGTCTTCCGCAAAGGTCAAGGCTATATTGCTCGTCTGCTTCCTCTCAAGTCTCTAGAGACAACAACCGTTAAGATTCAACCTGAGGCTACCTACCTAATTACGGGAGGAATAGGACATCTAGGCTTAGAATTGGCGGAACATTTAGTCAATTTAGGAGCAAAACATCTCATTTTAACGACACGCCGCTCATTACCGGCTCGCTTCCTGTGGGATTCAGCAACCGAATTAGCCCAAATATCAGAAAAAATCAGAAAATTAGAGGAAAAAGGAGCATCAATCGAAGTTATTTCGGCAGACGTTGGCAATTTTGAGGCTATGCAGGCCATATTTACCCAGATTGAAAAAACCGCCTATCCCTTGCGTGGCATTTTCCATCTTGCCGGAATCTCAGGCCGACAAGCTCAATTAAAAGACTGTACTTTGCAGGATCTAGAAGCAGTTTTTCAGGCAAAAGTTAAGGGTTCTTGGAATTTACATCAACTATCTTTGGGTACTCAATTAGACTATTTTGTGCTGTTTTCTTCGGCGGGTGCAATTTGGGGGGCAAAGGAACAAGGCTTATATGATACTGTTAGTCATTGGCTGGATGCTTTGGCTCATTTCCGTCATCTTCAACAACTTCCTGCAACGACTTTAAATTGGGCATTATTGGCGGGTCATGGTATAGTGTCTCAAGACTATGAGGACTGGCTCAAACAGATTGGCATCAGGGAAATTGCTCCAGATATGGCCTTGAGGGTGATGGATGCTATTATGGCTTCTAATCAAACACAAGTTTTAATCGCTGATGTGGATTGGGTTCGTTTCAAAAATATCTATCAATTTAAAGGCGAGAAACCACTCCTAAAAAATTTAGGACTCTCAGAAATTCCCATTAATTCTGTTCAAGAATCAGACTCTGTACTGCATCTTTTAGAGGATATTCCTTTAGGAGAACGTCGGGAATATTTGTTAGAATATGTTAGCAAACAAGTCAGAATTATTTTAGGGATTAAATCTATGCCAGATTCAGAACAAGGATTGATAGAAATGGGGATTGATTCCTTATCCTCTATTGAATTGAAAAATCGTTTAGAGAAAGGATTAGAAGTTCTCTTACCCACTTCTTTAGTCTTTGACTTTCCTAATATTAGACGCTTAGTTGATTATCTGTTTGACCGTATTTTCGGTGAAAAAGTTCAAAAAACAGCCGAGAAGATGATTAACTTCACTGAAGTTCAGCAGGAGATTAGTGAGGATTTAATCTTACAAGAACTTACTGATTTGGAGGCTTTTTTAGGAGATTAAATAATCCTAAGCCTTGAAGTTAGAAAGCTTGAAGTTAAAAAAAATTCAAGGCATTTCCTAAAAGTTACCCTATATTCAAACTATGCAAACTCCATTTTTTCAACAAGAAACCGTAAAAAGCTCTCATCAATTTTTTGACAATCTGAAATTGATTGCCGCTCCTTACTGGTATCCAACTGATCCTAAAGGAAGGACATTTTCAGAGGTAATAAGTTCATGGGGAATGCTGTTTCTCCTTGTTTTAGTAATTGTTGGACTGGTGGCCTCTAATGCAGTTAATAGCTTCGTTAATCGCTATTTGGTTGATGTCATTATTCAAGATAAAAATGCCTCTAAGTTTATGACAAGTTTATTACTTTATGGCTTAGGATTACTTTTAATTACCCTGTTTACTGCATTTTCTAAATTTGTTAAAAAAAGAATTATTCTGGATTGGTATGAATGGCTAAATCAGCAGGTTGTTACCCAATATTTGAGCCATCGCGCTTATTACAAAATTAATTTTAGATCCGATGTGGATAATCCGGATCAAAGGATAGCCCAAGAAATAGAACCCATTGCTAGAAATGCTGTTAATTTTGGAGCTATTTTATTAGAAAAAGTCTTAGAAATGACTACTTTTTTAGTAATTCTTTTCTCAATTTCCCGACTAGCCGCCTTGATTCTAGTGGCTTATACAATTATCGGCAACCTAATTGCTGTTTCTTTAAGTCGAGAATTAGATAAGATTAGTCAAGAAGAATTGGAATCCAAAGCTAATTACACCTACACTTTAACTCATGTTCGGAATCATGCTGAATCTATTGCCTTTTTTCAAGGCGAAAATCAAGAGTTGAAAATCATTCAACGTCGATTTAATAATCTCGTCAGAAATTCTCTCAGTAAGATTGATTGGGAGAGAAATCAAGACATTTTTAGTCGAAGTTATCGCTCAGTTATTCAAATATTTCCCTTTGTCGTCTTTGCTCCAGCCTATATTCGGGGGGAAATTGATTTCGGACAAGTTAATCAGGCTATCATTGCTTGCAGTATGTTTGCTAATGGTTTTTCTGAGTTAATCCTTGAATTTGGTTCTTTGGGCAGATTTTCCAGTTATGTTGAGCGTCTATCTGAATTTTCGTCTGCCTTAGAAGAAATGGACCGACAACCCAAGGATGCTAGTACCATTAAAACCCTTGAACAAAATGAGATCGAGTTTGAGGATGTTACTTTACAAACACCGGATTATGAAAAGGTAATTGTTCAACATTTATCCCTATCTATCGAACCAGGCGAAGGTTTATTAATTGTCGGACCGAGTGGACGAGGTAAAAGTTCTCTATTAAGAGCTATTGCTGGCTTATGGAATGCAGGAACTGGTTGTTTAAAACGACCTCCCTTAGAAGAATTTCTCTTTTTACCTCAACGTCCTTATATTATTTTAGGAACTCTAAGAGAACAGTTACTTTATCCTAAAACAACCCGTGAAATGACCGATGGAGAACTTGAATCCGTTTTACAACAAGTTAATCTTCAAAATATAGCCACAAAAGTTCATGGCTTTGATGCGGAAGTTCCCTGGGAAAATATATTATCTTTAGGAGAACAACAACGCCTTGCTTTTGCACGATTGTTAGTAACCCATCCCCGCTATGTAATCTTAGATGAAGCCACAAGTGCTTTAGACTTGAACAACGAACAAACCTTATATCACCAGTTACAAAAAGCACAGACAACTTTTATTAGCGTAGGTCATCGAGAAAGTTTATTTAAGTATCATCAATGGGTCTTAGAACTTTTAGAGGATTCTAGTTGGCGACTTGTTTCCATAGATGATTATCGAGCCTCAAAATCTCTGTAACTGTTTCATTGCTAAAACTCAATTTAGGAAAAATTACGATGACTACTACTTCACCAAAAACTCTGACTATGGATATTCAAAAACACAGGGTTCTTTTAATCGGAAAAATGTATGATGAAGCGGGGCAAAAACTTCTTGAAGAATCTACTAATATAGAGATTTTGTCCAACCCTACACCGGAGGAAATTAATGAGGCAATTCAAGAAGTATCTGGCGTATTTGTGCGTTATCCTAATAAGTTAGAGGCTTCATCAATCCGATTAGCAAAACACTTAAAAGTAATTAGTACCTCTGGATTTGGCACAGATTCTATTGATATTATGGCAGCAACAGAACAGGGGGTTATCGTTGTTAATAATCCCGGAATGTCAACTACAGCTGTAGCAGAACACACCTTATCTATGATTTTAGCCCTTGCTAAAAAGCTCCCTTTTTTAGATCATTGTGTGAAAAAGGGTAACTATTTAATTCGCAATCAGATGCAACCGATTCAACTCGAAAACAAGACCCTTGGTATTGTAGGTTTAGGAAGAATTGGTACTCTGGTGGCTCACAAATGTAACCTAGCACTGGGGATGAGAGTATTAGCTTATGATCCCTATGTTCCAGCCAGCAAAGCGGAGACAGTAGGAGCAACTTTGGTCAAAGATTTAGATGTTCTTCTGGCTGAATCGGACTTTGTTTCTTTGCATACTGAACTAACAAGTGAAACGCGGGAAATGTTTAATATCTCAGTTTTTAAAAAGATGAAACCAACAGCTTTTTTAATTAATACCTCCCGGGGAAAAGTCGTTTGTGAAAAGGATTTAGGGATCGCCCTTAATCAAAAATTGATAGCTGGATGCGCCCTCGATGTCTTTGAACCAGAACCGCCGGCTTTAGATAATCCTTTATATAATTTTGAGAATGTCATTCTCTCACCTCATTTAGCCGGAGTAACCCCTGAAGCGAGTCTAGCGGCTGCTGTTTCGGCGGCAAATCAAATATTACAAGTGCTTCAGGGAGAGAAGCCTCCTTATATGATTAATCCGGAGGTGTGGAATCTTTTTTAAAGCATCTAGAGAATCTCAGGGATTCGGTTAATTAAAAATGGCAATATTTCTGCAAAATCCTTAGGAGGATAATAATTTGGAAAACATCGGCAAAATTCCCCTCAAAGATGAATGGCGTAATCGCTGGGCAACCATCAAACAATTTATCCTTAATCCGGTTCGAGAAATGGCGTTTTTGCAAGATCAGTTTCAAGTTTCTGAACTGTATACTAATATAGCGAAACGCGATCCTCATCTTCATGATCCTAATTTTCCCCAATGGCTTAATTTTGGTTATTGGCAAGAAGAAACAACTTATAACGGAGCTTGTGCCGCTTTAGCGCGTAAATTAGCCGAAGTAGCCGAACTTAAAGCCGGAGATCACCTTTTGGATGTGGGTTTCGGTTTTGCTGAACAGGATTTACTCTGGGTAAGAGAAAACAATGTTGGCTCAATTATCGGTCTAAATACAACCGAGTTACAAGTAGAAATTGCTCAAGAAAGAGTAGCTAAAGCAGGGTTATCGGACAGGATAAAACTTCAAGTCGGCTCGGCTACTCAAATCCCTTTTCCTGAGAATTCTTTTGATAAGTTGACCGCTTTAGAATGTGCTTTTCATTTTGACACTCGTGAGGATTTTTTCGCAGAAGCTTTTCGAGTTTTGCAGCCCGGTGGAAGGTTGGCTATAGCGGATTGTTTGCCTAGAGTGGGTCGAGAAATTAACTTCTGGCTGCGGGTTAATAGTAAGAAAATGTGTATTCCCTTTCCTAATCAATACGACCGACATACTTATGTAGAAAAACTCAAAAAGCATGGATTTGTTAATATCCAAGCTTTATCTATTAGTGAATATGTTTGGCCGGCAATGGTTCATTATTTTGCCCAGATTAGCCAAGGGATTAGTAAGCATGATTTAGTTATCGATCTCCAGAAAGATAACCCTGGACTTGAAGCTTGGTCAAGCAATCGGGGTTGGTTTATGGCGTTTGATGATTATCTTTTGTTTTCGGCAGAAAAGCCTAAATTAAACTGAGTTCGGTTTAAGCAGATTGATGTAAAACCCAGTCCATAGATAGGGGGGACTTCTTGTTAGCGATTGGCTATTAATCAAGGAGTTGAGAATCTAGAATTGGCCAAGGTTTTCTAACAGTCCCTTCTATAGCGTTATCCCGAACGCAGGTTAAGCTAGAAATCGCTAGTCACCCCCCAGATGTAGGGCTGATTCATTCTCTCTTATGTCATTCTCTCAACTCCTTATCTGGTAACGTTTTTAGTCGATTTCTCGGAAATACATAGCTGAAAATTTGTCAAAACGTCGTGCTTTGTAGGTTGATTCATGAATCAACCTACTATGAGATTTGATTCATGAATCAACCTACTATGAGAGCAAAAACCTGTACTCCCCTGCTTCCTAGCTTACCTCGTAAGCGATTAAAGGTAGCAAAAAAAAGAATTAGATTCGGAGAATGAATTAGCCCTAGGATTAAGGGGGGATCGACACCCCCCTTATCAAGGGGGGATTAAGGGGGGATCGAACCCAAAATCTATATTCAATTTAATTATAACCAGCTACTTACAATCAAAAATGGGATAGGTTAAAAACAGATCCCACGGTTCCGATTAAGTCAGAATTACTGACGAATTTGTACCGGCATCACCAAATAGGTCATCTTTAAACCTCCCAAGGGGGTAAAAATAACCGGTTGGGTACTAGCATTTAACTGCATTTGGATATCATTATTGGGTAAAGCCTTCAAACCGTCCATCAAGTATTTAACATTAAAGGCAATATCGCCACTTTCTCCCTGAATTTCCGCCGCCATGGACTCTTTGGCACTACCTAAATCGGGAGATTCCACCGCTAGGGATAAACGGTCATTTTCGCTATCGAGGCTAAACTTGACTAAATTATTCTTTTGGTCCGATAAAACCGCCACTAATTCCAAACAACGGATTAATTGTTTGCGGTCTAAAACCAAAGAACGCTCGAAGGATTTAGGAATTAACTGATTATAAGTGGGATAGGCCCCTTCTAACTTACGACTGGTTAACCTCTGTTCCCCCATTTCAAAGATGACTTGAGAATCATCCACATGCAGAGTAATAGTCTCGATATTTTGTTTTGTTGCCATCATTCTTTCCAATTCTCGCAGGGCCCGGGCCGGAATGGTGACATTAAAGCCACCAGAGGCACTTTCCACCTCCTCTAGGGGAGTTTGTACCACCGCTAAACGATGACCGTCTGTAGCGGCAAATTCTAGACAATCGACGGTTTTAGTTAAATGTACCCCCGTCAACACCTGTTTAGTTTCATCGCCACTAGCGGCAAACAATGCACCTTTTAGTCCCTCTGTCAAGGCAACTATAGGTAAATTAACAATTTCTCCATCGGCCACCGTGGGCAATTCTGGGAACTCATCGGCTTTCATGCCGCGAATTTGGAACTGTGCCGAGGCGGTTTTCAGGAAAGCGAGACTATGCTCCTCATCATTCTCGTTTTCTTCCACAGAGATAGTGATTTCCCCCTCTCCCAAACGAGAGACAATATCGTTAAGCAATTTTGCCGGCAGGGTAATTTTGCCCCCTTCCACCACCTCGGCCCGAAAACTGGTGCGAATCCCTAAACTCAAATCAAAAGCAGTCAGGCTAATTTCGCCCTTTTCCTCATCGGCACAAAAGAGAACATTTCCCAACACCGGATGGGTAGGACGACTGGCAACGGCCCGACTAACTAGGGATAAATTGCTGTTGAGTTCGCTTTGACTACTGGTAAATTTCATAGCAGGAATAGTTTTTTTGTACGCTAAGAAATAATAGCAAGAATTCCCCTGTGGAAAATCTGTGGAAAACCGGAGCTTTTTTCGATCGCTCTTTCCGGGCTAAAATCTATCAATAGCAATAACTTCGCCCATTGCGAGGGTGTTTGGAGCAATTCTGAAAAGATTGTGGAAAAATGGTCAAAAGTGAAATTTTCGCCCTTTCTCAGCCAATTACATAAGTAGGTAGGCGTTAAAAGTTGTCAGATCCCCCCGCCTATCGGCACCCCCCTTATCAAGGGGGGCAGGGGGGATCAAACCTAAAATCCATTTTTAATTTAATTATAACCAGCTACATAAGTTGTTAAGGATCAAGCTATAAGTCAAGAAGAGCGAGACTTGATCCGACCAGCGCTCTTCCTAGGGAAAAATTGCGTCAAATGTAGGCCAGTGATCTTTAAAATGGAACAAGCAGCAGGAAGTTAACAAAACAAAGCTCCGGGCATTCCCCGAAACCGATAGACTCAAGTAGACAAGGAGACAGGATTGGTTAGCACATCTTCGTATCAAACAACAAAATCGAAAGAAATCTTTACAGCCGCTCAAAAATTAATGCCGGGGGGTGTAAGTTCCCCCGTGCGGGCCTTTAAATCCGTCGGTGGTCAACCCATCGTTTTTGAAAGCGTCAAAGGGGCCTATATTCGCGACGTGGACGGTAACGAATACATCGACTATGTGGGAACTTGGGGACCGGCTATCTGTGGTCATGCCCATCCCGAAGTGATTGCCGCCCTGCACGAGTCCCTAGACAAAGGGACCAGTTTCGGCGCTCCCTGTGTTCAAGAAAATATTCTCGCTGAAATGGTGATTGATGCCGTTCCCAGCATTGAAATGGTGCGTTTTGTCAATTCTGGCACCGAAGCCTGTATGTCCGTCCTGCGCTTAATGCGGGCTTTTACCGGCCGGGATAAAATCATCAAATTCGAGGGCTGTTACCACGGTCACGCCGATATGTTCCTCGTTAAAGCCGGCTCTGGTGTAGCGACCCTGGGCTTGCCCGACTCGCCGGGGGTTCCCAAAACCACCACTAACAACACTTTAACCGCCCCCTACAATGACTTGGAAGCGGTAAAAGCCCTCTTTGTCGAAAATCCCGACTCGATCGCCGGGGTGATTTTAGAGCCAGTGGTGGGTAATGCCGGCTTTATCGTGCCGGATGCTGGCTTTTTAGAAGGATTGCGGGAATTAACCAAGGAATACGGGTCCCTATTAATGTTTGATGAGGTAATGACCGGATTCCGCATCGCCTACGGTGGCGCTCAGGAAAAATTCGGCATCACCCCCGATTTAACCACCCTCGGCAAAGTTATCGGCGGTGGGCTGCCGGTGGGGGCCTACGGCGGTCGGGCTGATATTATGGCGATGGTGGCTCCGGCCGGCCCGATGTACCAAGCGGGAACCTTATCCGGCAACCCTTTGGCCATGACAGCAGGAATTAAAACCCTCGAGTTACTCCAGCGCCCCGGCACCTACGAATATCTCGATAAAGTGACCAAATCCTTAACTGAAGGGCTGCTGAAAGTGGCCAGAGATGCTGGTCATAGCGTTTCTGGGGGTCATATCAGTGCCATGTTCGGAATGTTTTTCACTGGCACCCCCGTGCATAACTATGAAGATGCCAAAAAGGCCGATGTGGCTAAATTCGGTCGTTTTCACCGGGGAATGTTGGAAAGAGGCGTTTATCTAGCTCCTTCCCAGTTTGAAGCAGGTTTTACTTCTTTAGCTCACACAGAGGCCGATATCGAACGGACTTTGGCCGCCGCTCAAGAGGTTTTAGAAAGTTTATAGTTAATGCTGCTTCGGCCAGGAAAATTGATTGATAGAGTCCCAAGATTGATGAGTTGACATTTCCCCGCTTGCAAAAGACGGGGATTCTCAGGGGAAATTTGGCTAGAAACCCCGAACAATCGAGGGATTATTATCCCCAGCACTGTAAAACTTATCAGTCCCAGCACAGGCCGCCCCTTTTTAGTCAACCAGATCGATAAGATCAAGAGCAAGAGGTATCTAACTTGACAAAAATTACCTCGGTTTCGATAATCCTGAAACCGTTAACAAAAGTGAGTGATAAATAGGGTTTGCGGCAAAAAGTTTTTCCTGGGGGCAGGGTGTGGGGTGTAGGGTGTAGGGTGTAGGGTTTTAGCGATTTTGAGGGGGTCAATTACCTAATTTTCAGGGAAAAAGTCCAGGAATTTTCCACCCGATCACTCCGGGATCTGGCACTTTTTGGAAACCAAAAAGTCTAAAAGTCTTACCCAACAAGGTTTTTAGATTTATTCAGCAGACCCTAAATAGCTGGGCAAAAAATCAAGAAAAACAGCAAAAAAACGTAGTTCCCCCCTTGACAAATAGCCAAAACTAGGCATTAGTTAAATTTAATGATTTTTTAATAAAAACCGCCTTCTATCACCAGAAAAAGCGATCAGTAGATTTTTATCAGAGTAATGTAATCATCTTTACAACTATCGGGGATCAAAGGATGTTAGGGTGAAGGAGCGATGAGAAACACACTTTAAGATCACCCCAATTGCTATGGCACAGATTCTCGATCCCCTCCCCAACGGCAAGAAAAATAGTATTCTTTGTTGCTATGTCAATGCGACCAGTCATATTCAAATTGTTCGCATCACCAATATTGCTAACTGGTATTTTGAAAGGGTGGTTTTCCCCGGGCAGCGTTTAGTATTTGAGACCCTAGCGGATGCTTTCTTAGAGATTCATACGGGGATGATGGCCAGTGCCATCCTTTCCGATAACATCCCCTGTGAACGCCTTTATATCAGCGATGGGGATGACGATGACTCCGATGGTCAACTAGAGGGGGAAATATTCTACCCCCATTCCCTAGAGGAAAGTCAAGGGGCGAAAATTGACAATACCGTACCCTTCAGTTTAACTTTAGCTTCCGCCTAGCTAATAACCTAATCTGATAATTCCTCTCGCACGAGAATCACAGTGCAATTAACGGCACGGGCAATCGTCGAGGGGATATTGCCATTTAAGAACTGATTGAGCAAACTTTCCCTAGATGCACCCAAAAGCACCAAGGAACAATCCTCCGATTCTACCAGATCAATGACCGCCTCGGCCGGAGAGGCCGAACGAATCGGTAAAGGTACAATCGGCCGTGCGATCGCTTTCTGTAAAGATGCTTGTAAAACCTCCAAAGTGGACAGATCTGGCAGTAAATCCGTCGGGGAATAGATTTTACACAACCAAAGTTCGGGATGATCGGAAGACTCGGACAAAGACAGCAAACTAGGCAATAATGCTAAAGCGCGTTGGGCATTAGGACCGCCGGCGGTGGGAATCAGCCAAATCCTTTCCCGATTAAGATCATTGGGAAAACAATCCTTTGTCCCCAATTTTACCAAGATGGTTTCACAGGGAGCTTGAGCAATCAAAGTATCGACTAAAAACCCGAAAATCGCCCCGGTGGTGGATTTTTCCCCCGTCCAACCCATAATTAATAAATTGCTGTGTCGTTCGCGAATCGTGGCCAAAATCCCGTCGGCGATATCCTGAGCCACGGAAATTTGTGTATGAACAGATATATTCTGCTGTCGGGCTAATCTTTCCAGACGATGAAGTAATTTGCGTCCTTCCCGCGTATCTACCCTGACTTCCGCCGGAGAACTAAGACGAGGCACAGTAATCACATAGAGACAATCTATTTCATAATTGCGTTCACGGGCGATGGCAGCAGCAATTTTAAACAAAGCGGTAGCGGTGTCGGGATTGGCAATAGGTAACAAAATCCGACCTATTCCCACAGCCGGGGAACGAGTTTGATAAACCACATAGGAAGGGGTACTGCGTTGGGGCAGTTGACAAACCCCCCCCAATTGATCAGCTTCCACCCGGATAATATCGGTGCGGGTGATGATCCCCACCAGTTTTTGACCATCGGTAACGGGTAAACGGGAAAGCTGATAGCGATTTAAGAGAAATAAAACATCGCTTAAAGCTGCCTGGGGAGCCACCGTAATCGGATTGGGAGTCATGATCTCCCGTAGGACGGTTTGACTGTTTTTCGATCGCCATTTATCCAGATCACTTTGGGTAAAAATCCCCAATAGTCGCCCCTGTTCCACCACGGGAAAACCGCGATGATGGGAACGGGACATAATTTTCACCACTTCCCCCAGGGGTAAATCTGCCGGCAGAATTTCCACCTGCGATTGCATCACATCCATAGCCGACAGATGGGCCAACACATCATTAGAAGGGGTTTCTTCGTTGAGAATAATACCACTAGCGGAAAGTAAATGCTGATAGAGGGAACCGGGGTGAATGCTTTCGGCAGTGATATAAGAAACGGCACAGGTCAACATCAGGGGCAGCACAACATTAAAATTGCGATGCAGTTCAAAGACAATCACGATCGCCGTTACCGGAACCCTGACTACTCCCGTAAAAAAAGCCCCCATACCCGCTAAAGTATAACTAGCTTCGTTGCCGAAACCCATAATTTTCGTCTCGATTCCCCCCACCAGAAACCCCAAGCAGGATCCCAACACCAAAGCGGGGGCGAGGAGTCCTCCCGGAGCGCCAGAACTATAGGAGATCATCGTCAGGAAAAAATAGACGACGAAAGCGAGGGCGGTATTCTGCCAACTTAATTCCCCTGCCAGCAAAAATTCCCGTAAACCCGTATTATCTCGAAAAAAGTCGGGTAAAAAGGCCACTACCGTTCCCGATAACCAGCTGACCAGACCGATGCGCCAAGCCAGAGATAACCGCCAACGCCGCTGCATCTGGCTACAAAAAAGGATGCCTTGATTGAATAAAGCCCCCAATAAGCCCGCTAAAACCCCCAAAAGGCAATAAATGGGTATTTCTTGGGCAGAGAAGCTAATATTGGCATATTCAGTGATCATTGAGGGGGTATTCTGCAGCATCATCGAAACCACGGCCCCGGTAAAGGAAGCCACAATCGCCGTTTCTAGGGTCATACTGGAGACATCGCGCATTAATTCCTCGATCACAAAGAGGACGCCGGCGATGGGAGTAGTAAAACCGGCCGCTAACCCCGCGGCCGCCCCAGCCGCGATCATCTGACGACGGTGATCGGGACTGGTGGGCAGCCAGACGCTTAACTGGGCTGCTAGGGCTGCCCCGATGTGTACCGTGGGGGCCCGACGACCAAGGGTTAAACCACCGCCAAGGATCAGGATCGCCCCGATCATTTTTACTAGGGCGACCCGCCAAGACAGGGGCAAAGGATATTTAGCTAGGGCCGCTTTTACTTGGGGAATACCACCCCCGGCGGCCGCGGGGGAGAAGTGTTCGACAATCCAACCGGCACTGTAACCAAGCAGAAAACCGCCGAGGGGCAAAACTAGGAAAGGAGAGGAATTGGCTACTAGATGCACCCGCCAACCACCTAACCAACCGATGCCCAATTTCAGGATAATAGCGGCAAGGGCGGAGAGAATTCCGATTAAACAGGCGACCAGTAAAGCATAACGACTATCGGTGGCGCTACGTCCGAAGTGTTGGGATTTGAACCACTGACGGAGGTTTTGGTGACGGGCAAAAAGTCCCATAATTATCAGGGAGAATCAAGGCAATGGCGGAGCGAGGATTTATTTCGGGTTCTGATTCCTCGTCTCTTTAATCATAGGCCGTTAAGTTCTGTAACCGTTCACCTTGTTTCTACCAGTGGACCCAATAGTAGTTTTTCGATCGATGGGCTAGGATCAAAGGTTGTCCCTATCTTTGATCGGAGGATATAAAACTTGTCATTGATTGACCATATCTCTACAGTGGATCTATTTTGTGGGGCTGGGGGGCTAACCCATGGTTTTGAGAAAGCTGGACTAATCGTTAAAGCGGGTTATGATATCGACCCAGCTTGTCAATTTCCCTACGAACATAATAACAAAGCCCAGTTTATTTTAAAAAATATCGAGGATGTTAGCGGCGATGATTTAGCAAGTCATTTTTACGGCAGCAAAGTGAAGATTTTAGCCGGTTGCGCTCCTTGTCAACCTTTTTCTACTTATTCAAGACGTTACCTGCAGCGTGATATGAAATGGAAACTTCTCCAAGATTTTGCTCGTTTGGTGCAAGATTGTCAACCGGATATTGTTTCTATGGAAAATGTTCCACAATTACAGAATACTTCAGTTTTTGAGGAGTTTATTCAGAAATTAATTAGCTTAAATTATACTATTGAATCCTCTAGGGTCAATTGTCTGGATTATGGCATACCTCAAACCAGAAAACGCTTGATTTTATTGGCTTCACGCTTTGGTAGGATTAATCTACTTCCTGCCACTCATAGCCCAGAAATGTATGCAACAGTCCGCACAACTATCGCTCATCTTCAACCATTGCAAGCAGGACAAAAATCTGATTTTGATCCTCTGCACCAATGCAGTAATTTATCTGCACTAAATTTACGTCGTATTCGAGTTTCCAAACCGGGGGGTACTTGGAGTGATTGGCCAGAAGAATTAATTGCCAGTTGTCATTTAAAAAATAGCGGTAAAACCTATCCTAGTGTCTATGGTCGTATGGAATGGGATCAACCAAGTCCAACAATTACAACGCAATTTTTCGGCTATGGTAATGGTCGATTTGGACATCCAGAGCAAGATCGAGCTATTTCTTTACGGGAAGCGGCCTTATTACAAACTTTTCCTCAAAATTATCAATTTTTATCTCCTGATGAACCGGTAGTTTTTGACCGGATTGGTCGCTTGATTGGTAATGCTGTCCCCGTTAAGTTAGCTGAAGTTATTGCTTTGAGTATCTTAAATCATATCCAGATATTTATCGATCATTAATCTGAGATTTATCTAAATAATCTTGTCCAGTAATATATTGGTTAATGTTGTTTAATATTTGTTCCAGATAAGCAGTTACTTCCTCCTTAATTTTTAGCAACTCCTCCACAGTAATATCTTTACCAATTTCAGCAAACGATTTATTTCCATGAGCTAAATCATTACGTTTATTCATGATCATATACAAGCTTTCCCCATGTTTGGTCTTGTTATATTCAGTATCAAAAGAGAATCCAAAATTTTTCGCAGTTTTGCTAATTTCATCTCGATCGATATTACCAGAGAATAATTCCTGACTTTTAAATCCAGCTGCAATAATATCAGTAGAAATATCTTTGATTTTAGAGTGAATCTTGTCTGGGGAGCGTTTTTTAAAATTTTGAATAACAATTTTTTTAATTTCAATCCTTACCGAATTATAGGAAACTTTTTTATTTTTGAGTTCATCAAAAATTGCGGTAACTGCATTTCTCATACTTGATTCAACCAGATTATAGAGTAGTAAAAAACTATTGGCTTTAAGGGTTTTAATTAATTGGGAGTCTAGGGGTATATTTTCCCTTTGTCCATCATCTTTTAATACCGATAATTGTAGGGTTTCCTGTTCTAATTTTTCTAAAAATGCGAAATATCTATTAATTTCTTCTACCCGTTCCTGAAAATCGATCAAAACTGTTTGCATAGTTAATTCAAAAGATGATCACGAACGTATTCTATACGACGAATTACTTTAGGTCGAGAATTACTGGCATCAGAAGTAGTATATTCCTTAAATTCTTCTGAGTCTAACCAATCGATCGACTTGGGAACCAATTGGGGATTTTCTTTTAAGGCTAAGGCAACCCCCACGGAAATGGCTTCAAAGCGAATTCTGGGAGTCCTAACATGGCCTTTTGCTTTAGAAAATCCATTGGGAAAATATTTCTCCACAAAATCTAACATGATTAGAAATTGCTCACGAAACTTCTCTTGATCAAGATTATTTGTATTCTGTTTCTCCAGATATTCATCTAAAAATTCATTGACCCTTTTAGCAAAATTTTTATAATTATCTAAATAGGCAAAGAAACGTAAGACAAATTCTTCTGGTTCTCTTTGGCGACGAGACGCTTCCGATAAGGGACAAAGTTTGATAAATTTTTCTTCTTGAGCAAGTTCTGCTAATAAATTAACTAGGGGACCAGGAGATATACCTCTCCGTTTTTCCATATCATTTAAGGGGATACTACCTGTATTGATACGTTCAAACAGGTCTCTGCGTACTTCTTCGTCGGCTTTTTCTGTAAGCACTATCATGCGAATAGTAGAACGATTGAAGCGCCTTTGTCTCCCCAATGGTAAATCACTAAACCTAAACCCATTTAATGTTTTTAACTTTTTTAATTCACATAATTCTAGCTCATCATTGAGAAATCTACTTAAAGTCCGAATGCGTTGAGTTCCGTCAATAACTTCCAACCTCCCTAAATCTTCTTCCTCGTCCTTGCGTAAATCTGCTACAAAAATATAGGGTATGGGTAGGCCTAAAAAAATTGATTCAATGAACTTCGACTGGTGAGCTTCTGGCCAGATCATCTCTCTTTGGTAATCTGGTATATAAAGTTCATTGATGTCGTCCTCTAAACCATCTTTATATTTTTGAACTAAAACTTCCACAGGATATTCCTTTGTGTCGTAATCAACTATTTTCTGTTTTTCGCGGATTTCTTGCTCTGCTTCCTCTTTCAGACTATCGCTGATTTCTGTTCTGGCAAATTCATCGGGTTTGTTAGCCATCTCGAAGTTACTTGCAACCATCAATTTATCTAATCAATCATACAATGTCTTTGCGGAAAAAAGCCGCTCCACTTCCCTTGACAGCAGCTTTTTTTGAATAATTAACTGTATAGTGATATAGTTATGTTAATTTAGCTCAAGTGCCGAAGCTCTTATCACATTTTTTAGCTAATGTCAATAAAATTATGAAACGATTTCTATTATTATTTTGTGTTCTCGTGAGTTTTTTGCTATTTATCAGCCTTCAAATCGATTTTTCCTTGTCCGCACTAGCTCTAACTCGACAACAGCTAGAAGGTCCGGGGCAGCTGTTATATCAATCCCGTCATAGTTTGCGCGATGATACCGGCAGTCCTTGGCAGGTGGTGTTATTCAAACGAGTTAAAGATGGGGAAACGGTAGAAATTAGTTTGCGCTTGGTGGGATTTCCAGAGGGGATTGAGTTTCTTCACCCAGAAAGATTAACGATAACCACTGCTAAAGGCCAAATTTTAGCGGCTGAGGATGCTTTTGCCCAAGAATCACCCGCAGCTAACGTTGGTCAATACAAGATGCGGTATATCTTAGCACAGCTACCCGTTACCGAAGCGATCGAGCTTTCCCTACCCCTAGACAATCCCCGCTCTCTCAGTATCCCGATTCCTGTACTTTTAGGTTCTTCGTTACTTAGTATGGTTCGATAGGGTGGCATAAATCGACTAAATCCTTATCTGGCAAGAGATTTAATTGATTAGTTCGCTCTAGATAGAAAACAATTAACAAAAATCGCCAAATGTCTTTCTCTATAAGAGTTT
>NZ_JADBSZ010000020.1:0-17228 GCF_020246425.1 Microcystis sp. M079S1 | reverse complement strand
CAGCTTCCTTTTGAAACTCGGCAAATTGGGCCTCAGTTCTTTCAAATAACTTGTAAATATCGGCGATCGTTACAGCGTCTGACATAGGAAGATTCTTCAAGCTTGAGAAGTCTAGTCCCATTCTAGCGACTTGGCCCAGAAAAAATGTCCCTAGCTTCTTATCCGTGTTTTTTCAATCAATTATTGACTATCAACTAATCAGCGATCGCAGTTCAAGGGGAAGGGGTCAAAGGTCAAAAGGCGATCGCGGTCAATGGATAATGGACAATTGACAATGGATAATTATCAACTATTCATTATCAACTATCAATTAAAAATGCGATCGTAGTTTGAATTTTGGGGGAAAGGGATTAAGGGCGATCGCGGTTTTAGCTCCTGGGGTCGTGTCATCAACATAGAAGATATTATCGTTTTTGATGGTCTTTCCGTTGATGAACTAGAACAAGCTTTTAAAACCGTCATTGAACAATACTTAACGGATTGCCAAACCCTGAATAAAAACCCTAATCAACCGACTTATTCCTTATCTTCCCATGAGCGGTGAATAGATAGCTTTATGAGAAAATAGAAAGGTAGAAGGTAGGTTGGGTTGACGACTGTTGCCCAACACCCCATCCGATAACCGGGCAAAATCATTGATAATTATTTGATAATAGGACATTGGTTGGGTTTCGTGCCTCAACCCAACCTACACTCTACACTCTGACTCGCGAATCCCCACCGCCAAAAAAGAATAATGTACTGCGATTACCTGGTTCAAATCCTCACCGCACGCGTCTACGATGTCGCCCAAGAAACCCCCTTGGAACTTGCCCCCAATCTCTCCCAACGCTTGCACAATCAGCTTTTACTCAAGCGCGAGGATATGCAGTCGGTTTTCTCTTTTAAACTGCGCGGCGCATACAACAAAATGGCGCATTTGTCAAGGGATTTGTTACAAAAAGGTGTAATTGCTGCTTCGGCGGGAAATCATGCCCAGGGAGTCGCTTTGGGGGCGCGGCAATTGGGAACCCAAGCGATTATCGTTATGCCTGTCACCACTCCGCAAGTCAAAATCGATGCGGTAAAAGCCCGGGGCGGGATTGTCGTCCTGCACGGTGACACCTACGATGATGCCTACACCTACGCGCGGCAGTTAGAACAGGAAAAAGGCTTAACTTTTATCCATCCCTTCGATGACCCGGAGGTAATCGCCGGCCAGGGTACGATCGGTATGGAAATTTTACGACAATATCAGCAACCGATCGAGGCGATTTTTGTCGCTATTGGTGGCGGTGGACTAGTATCAGGTATTGCAGCCTATGTCAAGCGTTTACGTCCAGAAATTAAAATTATTGGGGTGGAACCTGTGGACTCAGACGCGATGAATCAATCCCTAAAAGCCGGTTATCGGGTGCGTTTGTCCCAAGTGGGATTATTTGCCGATGGGGTGGCGGTGCGCGAGGTGGGAGAGGAGACTTTTCGTCTCTGTCAGCAGTATGTGGATGAGATTATCCTAGTGGATACGGATGATATCTGTGCGGCGATTAAGGATGTTTTTCAAGATACACGCTCGATTTTAGAACCTGCGGGGGCGTTAGCGGTAGCAGGAGCGAAAGCTTATGTAGAAAGAGAAGGAATTGAGGATAAAACCCTCGTTGCTGTGGCTTGTGGGGCGAATATGAACTTTGATCGTCTGCGGTTTGTGGCGGAAAGGGCAGAATTAGGGGAACGGCGCGAGGCGTTGTATGCTGTGACTATTCCCGAAGAGCCTGGCAGTTTACGCCGTTTTTGCGAATGTGTCGGCAAACGCAATTTAACCGAATTTAGTTATCGCATTGCCGATGAAAAAGAAGCACATATTTTTGTCGGCGCCCAGATCGAAAATCGCAGCGATGCCAAGAAATTAGCCGAGAGTTTTGAAGCTTGCGGCTTTAAAACCCTCGATATTAGCGATGACGAATTGACTAAATTGCATCTGCGCCACATGGTGGGAGGGCGATCGCATTTAGCCGATCATGAATTATTTTATCGCTTCGAGTTTCCCGAACGACCGGGGGCTTTAATGAAATTTGTCGCCTCCATGAGTCCCCACTGGAATATCAGCGTTTTCCATTATCGCAATAACGGGGCCGATTACGGGCGCATCGTCGTGGGCATACAGGTCCCCCCCGATGAAATGAATCAATGGCAAGCTTTTCTCGATACTCTCGGCTATCGCTATTGGGATGAAAGTCAAAATCCGGCCTATCAGTTATTTTTAGGTTAGAGTTGGCTGAATAAATCTAAAAACCTTGTTGGATAAGGCTTTTAGACTTTTTTCCCCTCAAAAAGTGCTGACCATTGGAGTGATCGGGGGTAAAATTCAGGCACTTTTTCCCTGAAAATTAGGTAACTGACTACCCCAAAATCGGTAAAACCCTACACCCTACACCCCACACCCCACACCCCACACCCCACACCCTGCCCCCACCAACAAACTTTTTCAGCAAACCCTAGGTTAAATCGCCATTTTCAGGAAGTTATCAGCAGATGAATCAAGATTTTCCCCATATTCCCGTTTTGAGTCAAGAATTAATCGCCGGCTTAAATATTCAACCCGGGGGACATTATCTCGATCTTACCCTAGGCGGTGGTGGACACAGCCGCTTGCTTTTAGAAGCTCATCCCGAAACGACAGTAACCGCCATCGATCGCGATCAAAGCGCCCTGGAAGCCGCTAAAATTAGTCTTGCCCCCTATCTAGATAGCCGTTTAACCCTCTGGTGGGGGAACTTCGCCGATTATAATGGACAAAATAGCAGTTTTGATGGCATTATCGCCGATTTAGGAGTCAGTTCTCCCCAATTCGATCAGAGCGAGCGCGGCTTTAGTTTTCGCCACACGGCAGCCTTAGATATGCGGATGGATCGCTGTCAATCCCTGACGGCAGCCGATATTATCAACCATTGGCACGAAAAAGAATTAGCAGATCTTTTTTATCAATACGGAGAAGAACGTTTATCTCGTCCTATTGCTCGCTCGATCGTCCAAAAACGTCCTTTTACTACCACTACTGAATTAGCGGCTGTCATCGCTAGTTCTGTCCCCGCTAGTTACCGTTATGGACGTATTCATCCGGCAACGCGGGTTTTTCAATCCCTACGCATCGCTGTTAATCAAGAATTAGATTCTCTGCAACAATTGTTAGATCAAGCCCCCCACTGGCTAAAATCCGGGGGAATTATCGCTATGATCAGTTTTCATAGTCTAGAAGATCGTCTGATCAAGTATGGCTTTCGCGAAGATAATTCCTTGAAAATTATCACGAAAAAGCCGATTATTCCCAGTCGAGAAGAACAAGCTAAAAATCCTCGTTCTCGTTCGGCTAAACTAAGAATAGCCCAAAAGATAGAATCAGAGGTTATCTGATAGCAGTTATCTTAATGGTGAGGTACAAACTCTCTGGTTTTAGGGAGTCGTTATCTTGAAGACAAAGGCTGTGGTAAAGTAAAAACCAAGAAAGAAAGCCAGTATTTATTCTTGAAAATCACTGACTAAAATAACGCAGTCCCTTTACCAATCTTTCCACTGCCGCTAAAGCCGTTTCTGGAGATAAAGCACCGTAGGCAAGACGCAAATAACAGCCTTCCGTTATCCCAAAAGTTGAACCGGGTAACACCGCCACCCGCTGCTGCTCAATTAAACTTTTAACTAACTGAAAATCATTCTTGTCTGTGGTAATTTTCAGGAAGAAATAAAAAGCCCCTTCCGCAGTGGCAACATCACAGATATCCCTAATCGATTCTAGAGCATTCAGGCAAATTTCTCTAACTTGAATGATGGTTTTTAACTGTTCTAAAGGATAGCTTTTACCCACCTGTAACGCTCCCAGAGCCGCGTATTGCGAAACTACCGGCGGACAGATTAAAATAGTATCCTGAATCTTATTAATCGCCTCAGATAAATGTTCTGGTACTACCATATAACCAATGCGCCAACTGGCAAAACCGTAGGCTTTTGAGAGACTAAATAAGGAAATAGTCCAGGATTCACTACCAACAATTGCCGCCGGGGAAAAGTGGCGGGCATGATTATAGGTAAAATACTCATAGGCCTCATCATGAATGTGATAGATGCCCTTTTTTTGACAGATGCGATTGACTTCTCTTAGGGTATTTTCTGGATAAACTACTCCCGTGGGATTATTAGGAGAAATCGTCACCACTGCCTTAGTTTTTTCCGTGATTGCCTCTTCAATGGCGGCCGGACGCAATTGATAATTTTTGTCTGTGGCAACCAAAATTACTTGACAATCAGCCATTTTTATGGCCATTTCATGATTGAAATAAAAGGGAGTGTTGAGAATAATTTCATCCCCCGGGGAAGTAATGGCTAAAATGGCATTCATAAAGGCCATATTACTGCCCGCCGTCACAAAAATTGCCTGTTTATCGCTGATTTCTACCCGATTATCTTCGGCTAGTTTTTGCTGAATTACTGCTAATAAGGGGGGAATTCCCGCCACAGATTGATATTGATGATTTTTGGGATTAGCTAAGAATAAAGATAGAGATTCGATTGCCTCCCGGGGTGGTTCATAGGAAACAACCCCTTGACCTAGGGAAATAGTGCCGGGGTTCGCTTTAATTAATTGACCGACCACGGGAATAATCGGTGTTTGTACCCCGTCCATGCGGGAGAGAAGGTTTCTCATTAAAGTAATCAATGGAGCCGAGCAGAGTCGAACTGCTGTCCAAATTAGGTATTGACTGTCCGTTCATTCACAGGTTTAGTTTCGATTACCCTCGAAACGGGGACTGTCACTTATCCCGGACAGTGGGATGCTCTAGTTAAAGCTTAGACGGTTAACTAACTAGAGAAAGTTAAACGTGGCATCCGTTGGGGGTTGATCCATAGTCCTTAACGGAGTCAAACTATGAATGCTCGAGTCGATTAGAGACTATTAGGCAGCTACAGGAGCGGCTTTACGAGCGAAAGGAACGATGTTGTTCGCATTTACTTTTTGTTTGAGCCTTTGATTTACGAGAGGAGACTCACTCTCGACCTGTATCACGGGGGAGCTTTCGCTAACCTGTCGAAACCGTTACGGCCCCTTGTGCTTACATTCTGATTATAGCATATTTTTTGATTAAGCTAATTTCGGCTCAATTGAGGATTTTTCCCTTCCCAGGCGTTAGAGCCGGGCTAGATCGGTAAAAAAGGTTTTTATCGCTGATTTTTCTGAAATGGCATCGGTATCAAAGAGATAAGCCATCAGGTTCTCTCGTCCCAGATATTATCCAGTTCTTCGGCTAATTCTTCTGAATCTTCCCAATTTTCGGTTAAATTCCCTAACCCTCCCCTAATTATTGATTGCCTCGGTTTGAATTGCCACCTATCAACAATCTATCTCCATACCACAATTTAGGCATTTTGTCAAAAAAAATTTGACTTGGCAACAAAACTACACAAAAATTAGATCAACGTTGTTCGGAAAAAAAGGGAGAATTGGCGAAAGTGTTTGGTTTTGCTCAAGGGAAAAGTCTAGATTTAGCAAGGGTTTTAAGACAACCCAGATCATTAAAACCCTAAAAATTACAGTGAAACCCACCATAGCATAATGCAAAATTATACCAGAATCGCTGGAAGTATTGCCACCTCGTAAATAAATAAAAATTATTCTCAATAAATTCTTAAGTAAAAATAAATATTACCGATTGTAAATTTAAATATTTTTAAGCATTGAAGCTATTTACATATAAAATACTTATCATTTTGCCCTGATTGCCTCTGACTGGAAAGAGGGTGTGGGGTGTGGGGTGTGGGTAGGGTTGATTCATGAATCAACCCTACCTTGAATCAACCCTACCTTGAATCAACCCTAGGGGTGTAGGGAAGGAAACCTCTTTCATCTGTAGGGGTGAAGATTTTTTCATTGGGACTGACTTGAAAGAGGCGGTCGGCAGGGGGCAGGGGGCAGGAGGGAAAGCTACCACTTTGGGGAGTCAGTCGTCGATAACAAACTAGGCTAAACTCTATAGGAGAAACCCGATGACTAACTTGATTATTTCGCAAAAATATGGCTAAAAAGCTCGATTTTGTTATTCCTGCCGTCGGTGGAGTCACAGGAGCCAATTTATCTGCTTGTCTGGGAAATATTGGCTTAGTCGGCGGATTTGGCGGTATAAGCGTCGGTTTAGTGGGAATGACGGGGATTGGCATCCTGACAAGTTCGGCAATTTATGCCAGTCTGCAAGGACTAGAAACAAACGATCACAATGTCGGGTTAGCTTTGGGGACAGGAAGCCTTGGCGGAATCGGTATCTACTCTACCTTTGGGGGTGTGGGAGTGGCAGTTAAAGGTACAGCTTTCGGTGTTGGTGTCGGTTCTATGGCGATCGCTGGTGGCCTAGTCGGGTTAGGAATCTACGGACTGATGAAAATGTTATCTCCCACCTACTCCGACAATAATTTTTATAGCAATCTAGAATTTTTTGATCGCATTACTAGAGAGTACGAAGAAGCTTTATTTTGGCAAGAAGTTACGCGAAAATATGAAAATCTAGAGGCAGAACTACAGCAACTGTTGGAAGAAGTATCTATTCAGGCAAATCAACAGTTATATTCTACAGAAATTACTATTCCAGAGCGTTTATCTTGGCAGTGTTTCCAAACTCTTAAAGGTCATCAGGCAAATATTGGGGCGATCGATGTTAGTCCTGATGGTAAAATTATCGCTAGTGCGGGAGAAGATCAAACCATAAAACTTTGGCAGCGAGAAACGGGTAAATTAATTTATTCCTTTGTGGGAGTTAATGAACCGCTCCAAACTCTGGCTATAAGTCCTAACGGTAAATCGATTATTGCTGGTGGATTGGATGGCAGAATTAGTCAGTGGCAATTAGACACTAAGCAGTATAAAAGTAGTTTTTTCGCTCGTGTAAATGCTCCCCATAGCCACGATGGTGTAATTTTACAATTAGCTTTTGCTGCCAATGAAAGATTTATTGTTAGTGCTAGTAATGACAAAACTCTGCGAATCTGGGGTTATTATACAGGAGAATTGCAGCGAACTTTAATCGGTCATGAGGAGGCAGTTAATACCTGTGCTATTAGTCCCGATAGCCAAATTATTGCTAGTGGTAGTGATGATAAAACTATTAAATTATGGCGATTTGATAATAGTTATGCTTATCAAACTTTTATCGGTGACAGGGCAGCCGTTAACAGTTTAGCTTTTAGTAATGATGGTCAATATCTAATTAGTGGCGGTAGTGATAAAACGATTAAAATCTGGGATATAAAGACAGGAGAAATTATTAAAATTTGGCAGGCACACGAGCAGGCAATTATCAGTATTGCTATTAATCCTCATCGCCATCTAATTGCTAGTGCTTCCCGAACAGAAATTAAAATTTGGCAAGGACAAACAGGAGAACTAATTAAAACTTTACGGGGAACTGCTCCCTTAAAATTTAGTCCTGACGGTCAGTTTTTAATTACAGGTAGTTATGGAGATAAGGTAAAAATATGGTCAGAAATGTTAGGAGAATTAGAAATATTACCCTCCGATTCCGAGGATTGGTGGGAGGTTTTAGAAGTTTCTAAGAATGCCAGTTTTTCAGAAGTTAAGCAAAGATATTATCAGCTTGCTCGTCAGTATCACCCCGATCACAATTCTTCGGACATGGCGATTAAAATTATGCAAAAAATTAATCGAGCTTACGAGCGGTTTTTATTTTCTGTCTTGCAACAGTAAAATTGTCAGCGTAGGGTCAAGTATTTAACTATCTTTCGATAATATAGAGAGCTTACTAACAAGCTCTCTACAAATTATCTTCTAGACTAAGATCTGTTAGCAGTATTCAAGCTACCCACTTGAATATTCAGATTAATTTTTTGTCCTTCTCGGCTAATTTCTACGGGCAAATTATCGCCAATTTGAGTATTAGCAACAATTTCCTGAACCGCATCGGGATCGGTGACATTCTTACCACCTACAGACTTTAACACATCACCCGATCGCAATCCCGCTGCTGCGGCAGGAGAATCTCTCATTACCCGCACTAACAAGACACCAGAATCATCGGGGATAGTCCAATTATCAGCCATAGGACTATCGGCTAATTGTTCTTTTACCTCTGGGGTTAACTGTACCATTTGAACACCGAGATAGGGATGTTCCACCTTACCTGTAGCGATTAATTGTTCGGCGATTCTTTGGGCAGTCTTAATCGGAATAGCAAAACCTAAACCCTGGGCATTTTGAATGATAGCAGTGTTAACTCCGATGACTTCTCCCCGAGCATTTAACAAAGGTCCGCCGGAATTTCCAGGGTTAATTGCCGCATCGGTTTGCAGGAAATCCACCCGTTTATCACTAGCACCAATTTGGGAGCTATTGCGTTCCTTGGCACTAATAATTCCCGTGGTGACAGTGTTATCTAATCCCAAAGGATTACCGATAGCGATCGCCCATTCTCCCACCTGTAAACTATCAGAATTACCTAATTTAACCGTGGGTAAATTGCTCGTTTCTACCTGTACCACTGCCACATCAGTTAAAGGATCACTACCTAAAACTTTGCCATCGATAGTGCGACCATCTTTGAGGGTGACAGTCACCTTATCTGCTCCCTCGACAACGTGAGCATTGGTGATAATTTTACCGTCATTACTGATAATAAACCCCGAACCTGTACCTCTTTGAACTTGTTTTTCTCCTCGCTCTGGTATTTGGGAGCCGAAGAAGCGACGGAAAACAGGATCGTTAGCAAATTCCGAAAAATCACCGCCTCCATTGACTTCCCGAGAAGCATTAATTCTCACCACCGCCGGCCCCACTTCTTGCACCACAGAAGCGACAAAATTGGTAGGAATAACCAGAGACGAGGTAGCGGCTGCCGCTGGTGTGGAGGGGCGAGGATTATTGGCAGCGGTGGCAATATTTTGGGCTAATTCTAGAGGATTTTGGCTGTAGGCATAGGTAGCACCGATACCTAACCCGGCACCCAAAACCAGTAAAGAGGAATAGGCAAAAAGTTTTTTCATCGCAGAAGATTTGGAGCGTTTAGGATTGCCTTCGTTGCGCGGGGAAATATTATCGTTAAAAATATTGCGAGTCATAGTTTTTATTGTTTAACCATTCTGAGAAGGGAATAAAAGTCAGTCCTAGTAATCGTGGGTGTGAGAGGAGTGTTTCGGAAAACGGCTGAGGACTGACTATCTCTAATTTAGGCAGCGGATATGAACTTACTGTGACGCAGACATGAAGTTTTGATTACAAGGTCATTGTCCTATCAGTATTCAGTATTCAGGAGTCAGGAGTCAGGAGTCAGGAGTCAGCTTTTATTTCTTCTCCCCCTCTCCCTGCTCCCCAATTCATAATTCCCCTTCTCCCTGCTCCCCAACCCCCCACTGATTACTGATTGCTGTTTACTGATCACCGAAAAGCTCCCCCTATACTTTTTAAACAGGACGTGGAAAGACTGCGCCGGTTTCAGCAGGGTTTAACCACTGGTAATATTAATCTTTCAGCAATTCTAGGCGATAACGATACAAAGCCACAGGACGATTCGGCGCTTGGAAATAATCCGGCGATTGGGGGGAAAGATAAATGGCTGTCACCTGATCGCCTAGAATTTTATCGGCAGATAATAACTGATAGGCGGTGGTGGTTTCCACCTCATTAAGATAAGTATTGGTTTCTCCCCGGAAAATTTGTTGACTGATTTCTGTGGCAATAAATTGATTTCGGCTAGGAGTTTCGCTATTTCTGGCAATTACCGTGGAAATTAGTTGATGAGCGCCCCGTAAAAAGGTAATCTGACGATTGGGATTATTGGGGTCAGTTTTTACCGATAATACCGATTGATTACCTAAGTAGGCGCGACTAATTGCTAAACCATTAAAGGATCGATCGGCCACAATCGATGGTTTACTGATAATGGTGGATAAAAAGGCAGCATTTATCGGTCTGGACATAGCTTTCTCAATGAATCTCACTGGAAACTCGATCGATTGTTCTAGGTAACGACGATTACTTTCAAAACCAGGTGTGATAATCTGGGGAGCAAGAGGAGCGGTTAAATCGATCAGAGTACTGGTGACAGTCCAATTGCCTACCATCCAATCGGGATAAACTAAATCTCCGCTGGCAAAACTAACCACCGGTTTAGTCATCCAGCGAGGATAATCGGTTAAGCGATCGCTTAAATTTCCCGCTATAGATAATTCTAAATGGTTACTACAGCCTAGAATAAATACTAACAAGAACAAAATTATCCTTTGCATGGGTAAAAATATTTTTTAAGTAATATTCTTTAATTATGAACGATTTTATCAACTCTCAAGCCGTTAATCTCGATTCGGCAGTAATTCCCATCCCACCGACCGGTTTTAAATCGGGTTTTATTGGCATTATTGGTCGTCCCAATGTGGGCAAATCTACCCTGATGAATCAATTAGTGGGACAAAAAATCGCCATTACTTCTCCCATCGCTCAAACTACCCGCAACCGTTTACGCGGCATTGTCACCAGCGAGCGCGCTCAGATGATTTTTGTCGATACCCCCGGCATTCACAAGCCCCATCACGAATTAGGCAAAGTTTTAGTTAAAAATGCCGAAAACGCCATAAATTCTGTAGATTTAGTTTTATTTGTTGTCGATAGTAGCAATTTTTTGGGTAGTGGCGATCGCTATATCGCCGATTTACTGACTAAAAACCAAACTCCCACGATTTTAGGGCTAAATAAAGCCGATCAGCAACCGGAAGACCGGGAGCCTCTAGACGATAGTTATCGCACCTTAGCGGCGGAAAATAACTGGCCTCTGCTCAAGTTTTCGGCACTGGAGGGGACGGGAATGGAAGAATTACAAAATCTGTTAATTGATTCCCTCGAAGTCGGTCCCTACTACTATCCCCCCGATTTAGTCACCGATCAACCGGAAAGGTTTATTATGGGCGAATTAATCCGTGAACAGATTTTACGGCAAACCCGTCAGGAAATTCCCCATTCTGTGGCAGTGGTGATTGAACGCGTCGAGGAAACTCCCGCTTTAACCAAGGTTTTTGCCGCCATTAACGTGGAACGAGCTTCCCAAAAAGGGATCGTCATCGGTAAAAATGGCAGTATGTTAAAAGCGATCGGCTCTTCCGCGCGATCGGCTATTCAAAAGTTAATCGCCGGGGAGGTATATTTAAAATTATTTGTGAAGGTAGAACCAAAATGGCGACAATCTCGCTCACTTTTAGCAGAATTTGGCTATCGCACCGAGGAGTGAATTGGGGTGTGGGGTGTAGGGTGTGGGGTGTAGGGTGTGGGGTGTAGGGTGTGGGGTGTAGGGTGTGGGGTGTAGGGTGTAGGGAGAAGCTTTTTTCAGTGTTGCCAAAGGCACGGCGTAGCCGTCCAGTAAACAGTAAACAGTAATCACTGAACTGAAAACTCACATCTGATAACTGAAAACTCACATCTGATAACTGATAACTGATAACTGATAACTGATAACTGAAATGACCGATATTAAAACCCTAATTAAACAGGTACACCAAGAGGCAAAAAAAGAGGATTTTCCCATCGATACCCTAATTTACCAAGAGGCCAAAAAAGATCCCCTTGAACCAGTTTTGTATGCTGGTAATCTTGCTAGTCAGTTATGCTTTTTTGGGCGGGATTTAGGACGAGATGAAGTGTATGCAGGACAACCTTTGATCGGGGCTGCCGGTAGAATGGTAAGAGAGGGATTTTTTCAAGCTTGGCAGGGGAGAAAATCTCATGATCGTCAAGAGTTATTATCGGTGTGCGATCGAATTTTCTTAACTAATACAGTTCCCTACAAACCTCCTGGTAATAAAGCTTATTCTGGGGAAGTGAAAGATCGTTTCCGTCCATTTATAGAAAAACTGCTCGTTTTTTATTGGCAAGGTGATCATATCATTCCCCTTGGTACGGAAGCTTTTAAATGGTTTGAACCCTACGGTAAACCCAGAGAAGTGGATAAATTCTATCTTGATAAAGAACGCTTTACCAAAAAACTGGTAGTTACCCTTACCGCTACCGATGAAGATGGATTAAAACAGCAAAAGAAAGTGACTTTATTGCCTCTCCCCCATCCCTCTCCTCTCAATCAAAGATACTATGCTCTTTTTCCTGATTTATTACAAAAAAGATTAACTGAATTTGCCTTTTAACCGATGAGAATTTACGGCAATCGTCCCATAAAAACCCTAGCAGGACAATTAACCCGTCCGACGACAGCAAGGGTCCGAGAAGCTTTATTTAATATCTGGCAACAGAAATTATCCGGCTGTCGTTGGTTGGATCTTTGTGCGGGGAATGGTTGCATGGGTGCGGAAGCTTTATGTCGAGGTGCTAGTCTAGTAATCGGAATTGAACAATCAGGACGCGCTGGCGAAATTATCAAGGAAAATTGGCGCAATTTAGCAACTTCTCCCCAGCAATTCCAAGTAATTCGGGGGGATGTACTGACAAAGTTAGCCACTTTAGCGGGGAAAAGTTTTGATTTAATTTATTTTGACCCTCCCTACGAAAGCGGGTTATATTTACCGGTACTAACTGCCATCTCTCAATCTAATTTATTAGATTCTCTGGGGGAAATTGCCGTGGAACACAATCCCAAATCTTGGCAAGCAATTAATCTAGAAGGTTTAACCATTTGTCGTCAAAAACACTACGGCAATACTACCTTAACTTTTTATCAAAAAGCCGATGTCTCCTGACCACTGACTCTTAAGGTTTGATCCCCCCTGCCCCCGTAGGGTTGATTCATGAATCAACCCTACCTTACTAGGGAGAAGGGAGAATAAATAAAAATAATCTCCTGCCGACCGCCGAAAATGGTCAATTTTATTTGACAGTCCAGAAAAAATTATTATTTCTCAACAAAATCACATAATTTGTCACTTTTCTTGACAATCATCCTGAGCAAAGCGAGAAACTTTCTGGCAACCGCAGTCAATCGCCTCCTGTTTAAGCTATTTAAAGAAAAATTAGGGCTTATTTCGATAAAATCCGCAGTAAATAGGCTATATACTCCTAAAAAACTTAAATAAATTCTTCTAGTCCTTTTTTTTGACCTGAAACTACAGCGAAGTTTCCTGACACGGCAGCTTAACCATCTCCCCTTAACCCTTGCTTCTCCCCAGATTATCCCCTAATTTTTGTATAAATTTATACCCGACTATTTTTGTCGGGTATATTTGACACCAAGATTTTGGGAGTGATAGGATGCTTGTAGATTCAGTTGACGGCAAGACAGGAAAATCATGACCCTAGCGACAAACATCGAAACCTCAAAATTCATCCCCACCTTTACCCGCTTGGTTTCTAAGGAAGGAGGGACTTCTTACCCCCTGAAAGCGCTGAATATCTGCGAAGAAACCTTTGCCCCCCTAGAAGTGGACTACGATTACGACCTCATCCGTCGCACCGTTACCAGAGAAAGCATTCAAGCAGGTCCCAATTCCATCTGGCGCTATCGTTCCTTTTTGCCAGTGGAAAGTGAAAATCCTATCGATGTGGGTACGGGTATGACTCCCCTAGTTAAATCCCACCGTTTAGCCCGGCGCTTGGGTCTAAAAAATCTCTACATTAAAAATGATGCCGTCAATATGCCCACTCTCAGCTTCAAAGATAGAGTGGTATCCGTCGCCCTTACCCGGGCCAAAGAATTAGGTTTTACTACCGTTTCCTGTGCTAGTACGGGAAATCTGGCCAATTCCACCGCCGCTATTGCCGCTCACGCTGGTTTAGACTGTTGTGTTTTCATTCCCTCCGATTTAGAAGCGGGCAAAATTCTCGGCACCCTAATCTATAATCCCACGGTAATGGCGGTTAAAGGCAATTACGATCAGGTTAACCGTCTCTGTTCAGAAGTGGGCAATACCTACGGTTGGGGTTTTGTCAACATCAATCTGCGTCCCTACTATTCCGAAGGTTCCAAAACCTTAGGCTTTGAAGTAGCTGAACAATTAGGCTGGAAACTCCCCGATCATATTGTCGCACCTTTAGCCAGTGGTTCCCTCTTTACCAAGATTTATAAAGGCTTCCAAGAATTCGTCAAAGTCGGTTTGGTGGCAGATAAAGCAGTGCGTTTTAGTGGCGCTCAAGCGGAGGGTTGTTCCCCCATTGCCCAAGCTTTCAAGGAAGGACGGGATTTTGTCGCCCCAGTTAAACCCAATACTATCGCCAAATCGATCGCTATTGGTAATCCCGCCGATGGTGTTTATGCCCTTGATATTGCCCGTAAAACTGGCGGTAATATTGAATCCGTCACCGATGCCGAAATTATCGAAGGTATTAAACTTTTGGCAGAAACGGAAGGCATTTTCACAGAAACTGCGGGCGGTACAACTATCGCCGTCTTGAAAAAATTAGTAGAAGCGGGTAAAATCGACCCCGAAGAAACCACGGTCGTTTATATCACCGGTAATGGTCTAAAAACCCAAGAAGCGGTACAGGGTTATATCGGTGAACCCCTGTTAATCGAACCGAAATTAGAAAGCTTTGAACGGGCCCTGGAACGTTCCCGCACCCTCGAACGCCTCGAATGGCAACAGGTTCTCGTCTAGAATTGATGTTCGGGGATGATGGGGCGATTATCCTCTTGCCTCATCTCCACAAGCAATTTAAATTCGCGTGCAGCTTACCGTCCTTTCCACTTTTTCCTTTAATATCTATGGCTGTAAAAGTTCTCATTCCTACTCCCCTGCAAAAATTTACAGAAAATAACGCTACCATCGAGTGTAGTGCTAGTAGTGTCGGTGGTTTAATCGAATCCTTAGAAGCAAGTTTCCCCGGGATTAAAGCTCGCTTATGCGATGAAGAGGGCGCACCCCGGCGCTTTTTAAATTTCTACGTCAACAGTGAAGATATTCGCTTCCTCGATGGGACAAAAACCCCCTTAAAAGATGGCGATGAAGTCAGTATCGTTCCTGCGGTGGCTGGAGGTTAACCCCCCCATAAGTTTGTTTTCCGTCAATTGTAATTAGACCCCTAGAAAGTGATGTTTTCTGGGGGCTTTTGTTCAGGTAAGTTCTAAGCTGTCCGCACATTTAAATTGCTTTTTGTCTCTCCTGATATGTAACCCATACTCAGTTGATTGAGCAGAGAACTCATCTCAAGCGCTTTATATGTCCTTTTTCTAGCAATATTTAGTTCATTTTTCGGTATCTTTTGAGACTTTTTTATCGGATATTTTCCAAGTCCGTCCTTGACAGTAAACTTGGCCATCTTTAATCTGAACGCCAAAAACCTGACGGGCTAATTGTAAAATTTCTTTACGTTCTTCATCGGTTAAATAATCATTTCCTTTTCTTCCGCTAGGGCAGATTTTTTGGTCGCCTCCTGCTTCTAGATAACGCTGTCTTCCTTTGGCTGCAATTTCGCCAATTCTTTCGTATTCTTGCTGTTGAAGTTCTGTCGGTTTTTTCATGGTTAAAGCATCCATTCTAGGGGAATAATTTCGCCATTAGGCAATAAGTATGATCTGGGCAATGTTAGACTAGAAGTAATGATTAGCCAAGCTCCATTATCTTCATCATAGACTCTAAAGAGCAGGAGTCCCAAAGTTTCAAGAGCATTTAAGACAAGATACTGTTCTTCTGTAGGTTCCACTTTTCTAAATAATTATTGTGATGATTTTCAATTATCTGGTAGATAAATTACCCCTTTAGCAATTCTTCCCTCTGTTCCTAATGTCTCGGCAGGAATTTCTAGGTTATCGGTGGACTCTATATAGGGTTTGCTGAAAAAGTACGGGCGAAGCATTCGGATAGAAAATCCACGGTTTCACCGATAGGTTATTGCCCGAATGCTTCGCCCCTACAGGACGCGGGCCGATGAAGACGCAAGGTTTTGAACGACGATTCTCTCAAAATCTTGCACCTGTGGGAGCGAGAAAAGCCACAAAACCCTTACCTTGCCTAGATTTCACATTTATTCAGCAAGCCCTATATAAATTAGGATGTTTTCGTCAATTGGGATTGGAGTTAGTCGAGTCATGAGTAATGCAAAAATTGAAATTTAACTTTTTTCTCTAGTCAATTGCCATAGAAGTTCTCATCTAAGATTTGCTCTGGCAAGAAAGGACAAATTTGAGGATAATCATTTTCTGGGGGAATCCGAACACCAAATTGAGGGAGTTTCCCTTCCTTAATTGCTACTTGACGAGCATCTGGATAAGCTTCCTCGATAGCAGTTTCTAGATAGGATTTCAGGGAAGGCGTATTGCGTAAGTTTTTCTCAATTCGCTGGCGATGCTCAATAATAGAACAATACCAGCTATCCTTCATTGATGGCGGTGCGTCGTGCTGTACTTTTAATTTGAGCAAGTGAGCCAAAAGAATCATCAAATTACTTTCTAAAGTTCTTTTTTCCGATTTTCCCAACTCGGTTAACTCCTCAATTAAGTTATCAGTATCCAGTGCAGCAAATTCCCGCTTCTGTAGGTGGCTAATTGTTGTTGCGAGCCATACTTGAAAATCTTGTTCGTAGAGAGTTTTCGACATAGCGATAGGTTGTTCGTTCGAGTCAATAACTAGATTGATAACTAAGCGGCTACAATTCTCAAGGCGTTACTAATTTCTAGCTTCCCTTGTAGTTTACCAAAAAATCACCTAAAATTGAAACTAAGTAGGTAGGCGTTAAAAATTATCAGATGCCCCCCTTATCAAGGGGGGACTAAGGGGGGATCGGCACCCCCCTTATTAAGGGGAGATCCCCCCGCCTATCGGCACCCCCCTTATCAAGGGGAGATCCCCCCGCCTATCGGCACCCCCCTTATCAAGGGGGGCAGGGGGGATCGAACCTAAAATTTATCTTCAATTTAATTATAACCAGCTACTTATCTGTATCCCTTGCTGACTGCATCTGGCTCCCTACACCATTTTCTACTATCTTTGAGCAAACCGGCGAAAGATAAGGAGTTAAAACTATGCCTTTAAGTTGGAATGAAATAAAAAATCGCGCGATTACTTTTCAAAAAGAGTGGGAAGGAGAGACTTCAGAAAAAGCAGAATCTCAATCTTTTTGGAATGATTTTTTTAATGTCTTTGGCATTTCACGGCGTAGGGTAGCTAGTTTTGAGCAACCGATAAAAAAAGCCGATAATAAACAGGGTTTTATTGATTTACTCTGGAAAGGAACGATTTTAGTTGAGCATAAATCGAAGGGGAAAGATTTAGAAAAAGCCACACAACAGGCTAAGGATTATTTTCCCAATTTAAAGGAACATGAGTTACCGCGT
>NZ_JADBSZ010000002.1:0-5649 GCF_020246425.1 Microcystis sp. M079S1 | reverse complement strand
CAATTATCGTAAAACCGAGTAATTGCCCGCAAGGTTCTTTCTACGGCAGTCTGGCAAGCATGGGAGTTTAAATCATCAACAAATTTAAACTCTTTCCTTAATGCTGTGTTGTACCGAAATAACTCTGTTTTGCCAACACCCGGATTATCCATCCAATAACGCAGGACTTTATTCCGAACAAATTGGGTTGTCCGTATTGCTTCGTTAATGGCTTCTATCTGATTAGGTTTTGGCTTAACCTTGTATTCTAGTACAAACATTTTGACACTGCTCGACCGAGTATCAATATCTTAGCACAAAATTCCTTAAGTTGACAATATATATTTAAGTGGAGCCGCCCGACCCTACACTAAAGGGCGGGGCTTGTACTCAAATTTTCGGTCAAAAATAATTATAAACTTGCTATTTATAGATGAAGTATCCTTGTAATTTGTTTCTTTTATTTTTATGGATGGATTAGTAGAACTAAATCTAGTGGATTTGGGTTGGGCTTTGGGGATGATGGGTATTTGTTTACTCCTCTCCCGTTGGTCAAATTTAGCTCTAGAGGGACAATTATTATTAGCGACCGGTCGATCGATCCTGCAATTATTAGTGGTAGGCTACGTTATCGCCGTTATTTTTTCCCTTGATAATCCTCTGGCAGTGCTGGGGATTTTGGCAGTGATGATGACTATTGCGACTATTGTTGCTAAAAATCGCATTGATAGCCGGGATAAGGCCCTATTACCGCTAGTTTTCGGCTCTTTATTGATTAGTAGCTGTCTAACTTTAGGTTATGCGATCGCTTTAATTATTCAACCAGAACAATGGTACTCACCCCAATACTTGATTCCCTTGACGGGGATGGTGTTAGGGCAAGCGATGAATAGTGCCTCTTTAGCCGGGGAAAGATTAAGCAGTGCCATTAAAAGTCACCGTTTAGAAATCGAAACCCATCTTTGTTTGGGGGCAACCCCTCAACAAGCGATCGCAGGTTATCAAAAAGAAGCGATTCGAGCTAGTTTAATCCCCACCCTCAATCAGATGATGGTGGTGGGTTTAGTCAGTTTACCCGGAATGTTCACCGGACAGGTATTGGCAGGAAGTGAACCTTTAAACGCCGCTTCCTACCAGATACTGATCCTGTTTATGATTGCCCTAGCTAACCTAATCACCGCTCAATTGGTGACAGAGGGAATCTATCGGCGCTTTTTCAGTGAGAATTTGTCACTGATCAGTTAACAGTTAACAGTTATCAGTTATCACTAGCCACTAACCACTCCTGACTGCTAAGGGTTTAACGCCCACTGTTCACTGATTACTGTTTACTGATAACTGATTTAGCCTTTCCACTTGCTGGCGACGACTTCAGCGAGATCAACCACCCGTTGGGAGTAACCCCATTCGTTATCGTACCAAGCGATAACCTTCACCATATCGCCACCCATCACCATCGTTAGACTAGCATCGATGATCGAGGAGGCATCAACACCGCGATAATCAGAGGAAACGAGGGGTAAATCATTATATTCGAGAATTCCTTTCAAAGAATTTTCCGAAGCTTCTTTGAGGACTTCGTTTACCTGTTCCGCAATCGTGCTTTTTTCCACTTGCGCGACTAAATCCACCACAGAAACGTTAGGAGTGGGTACACGCAGGGCGATACCGTTAAGTTTCCCTTTCATGTCGGGGATAACTAATGCTACAGCTTTGGCAGCACCGGTGGAGGTGGGAACGATGTTAACGGCTGCGGCGCGGGCGCGACGCAGATCCCGGTGACTAGCATCAAGAATACGTTGATCACCAGTGTAACTGTGGGTGGTGGTCATCGTCCCTTTGATGATGCCGAAGTTTTCGTGAATCACTTTGACGACAGGAGCAAGACAGTTGGTGGTACAACTGGCATTGCTGATGACATTGTATTTATCGTGTTCGTATTCGTGAGCGTTGACACCGACGACATAGGTTCCCACACCCGAACCTTTACCCGGTGCGGTAATGAGGACTTTTTTAGCTCCTGCGACAATATGCTTAGAAGCGCCCTCTTCATCGACGAAAACACCGGTAGCTTCGATCACTAGATCTACACCCCATTCTGCCCAGGGCAGATTGAGGGGATTGCGATCAGAATAACATTTAATGGTTTTACCGTTAACAATTAAAGAATTATCATCGGCATCGATATTAGCGTTAAGTTTGCCTAACATCGAGTCATATTTGAGCAGGTGAGCGTTACTTCGGGGATCGGATGTATCATTGATCCCCACTACCTCCAAGCCACTATCAGTCCGTCCTAACCAACATCTCAGGAAATTACGTCCAATCCGTCCGAAACCATTGATCGCTACTCTAATCACTGCTGCTTGCCCTCTACGTTTTAGTGCAATACATAAAAAAATAATTAATGTTCCCAATCATACCTTAAAGGTTGAACTTTGCGATCCCGATCGAAAATAATTTATTAGCTCACCATTCAGGAGACTCCGAGACTCCGAGACTCCGAGACTCCGAGACTCCGAGACTCCGAGACTCCGAGACTCCGAGACAGGAGATTATTTTTATTGATTCTCCCCACACCCCACACCCACACTCCACACCCCACACCCCACTTCCCCACTTCCCCACTTCCCACTCCCAAAAAAAAGGAATTGGGAGAAAAAATTTTAATTCTGCGTCAAGGATTTTGCAAGGCAACTGGGCAACACTTTGGAATTCTGCTCAAATGCCCCTATCATGAAGTTGACTTTACTACCGATCGAGTTTAAAACTTATATAATCGTGGGTCTGAGGAGTGAAAACAGTGAAAAAAGTTAATTTTAACGGCCAACCTTTCCATTTTATCGGTATTGGCGGTATTGGGATGTCAGCCCTCGCTTATATCTTAGCCAAGCGCAATTTACCTGTGTCTGGCTCGGATTTACGTCCTACTCATATCACCCAACGGCTACAGGGAGCGGGAGCGCACATTTTCCACCGTCAAGAGGCAAATAATTTAGCTTTATTTCATTCTCCGGTCCCTCAAAACAGTAGCCAAACAGTTCCGCAAGTAATCTGCTCCACGGCGATTAATGACCATAACAAGGAATATCAAGCAGCCAGAGACTTAGGATACCCAATTTTTCACCGTAGCGACGTTTTAGCGGCTTTAATCGCTGATTACGACAGTATCGCCGTCGCTGGCACCCACGGAAAAACCACCACTAGCAGCCTAATCGGTTACGTTTTGTTAGAAGCGGGATTAGACCCCACGATCATTGTCGGTGGTGAGGTGGACGCTTGGGAAGGTAACGCTCGTCTTGGTCAAGGTCGTTTTTTAGTGGCAGAGGCCGATGAGTCCGATGGTTCCCTAACCAAGCACGCCCCGAAAATCGGCGTAATCACCAATATTGAGCTAGATCACCCCGACCATTACCAGAATTTAAGCGAAGTTATCGATACTTTCCATGAATTCGCCCATCAGTGCCAGATTTTAGTCGCTTGTTTAGATTGTGACACGATCGCCGAGCATTTCCGTCCGACGATTAGTTATAGTCTCGATCCCGAAAAAGGTGCGGATTACACCGTCAGCGAGATTATCTATGAACAGGGAATGATGAAAGCTTCCGTCTGGGAAAAGGGTAGTTATTTGGGACAAATGGAAGTGAAAATCCCCGGGCAACATAATATTAGTAATGCTTTGGCAGTGGTTGCCATCGGACGTTATCTCGGTTTAGAATTTGCCGTTATTGCCGATGCGATCGCTACTTTTGCTGGGGCAAAACGCCGTTTTGAACACAAGGGAGAGGCAAACGGCATCACTTTTATCGATGATTATGCCCACCATCCTAGCGAATTGTTGGCCACGTTAGCGGCGGCAAAATTGAAGGTAGAAGGCAAACAGTACCAACGTTCGATCGCTATTTTCCAACCCCATCGTTACAGTCGCACCACTGCCTTTTTGGAGGAATTCGGCTCCGCTTTCAGTTCCGCCGATGTGGTAGTCTTAACGGATATTTATAGTGCCGGGGAAGTGAATATCAATCACGTCACAGGGCAGCAAGTGGCCGAACAGGTGAGAAAACACCATAAAAATGCCTACTATCACCCCGAATTGAGTTCTTTAGGTCAATTCCTGCTAGAAATTCTCCAACCAGGCGATCTAGCTCTGTTCCTCGGCGCTGGCAATCTCAATCAAGTTATCCCCGAAATGCTCTCTCTTTACCGCGAACAATTAGCAGTTAGAGTATAGGAGTCAGTTATCAGTTATCAGTTATCAGTTATCAGTTATCAGTTATCAGTTATTAGTTATCAGTTATCAGTTATTATGTTTACTGTTTACTGATCACTGTTTACTGTCCACTGAAAATGCTCCCCAACCCCCTAAAACCCTATGATTAAAACCTCTGTTTCTCTAGCTGATTTCACTTCCTACCGGGTGGGGGGAAGAGCGCAATGGTATGCCGAACCAGTTAATCTAGAGGAATTAAGAGAATTGTTCGCTTGGTGGCGATCGCAAGATTTACCCTTGACTGTTTTGGGGGCTGGTTCAAATTTACTGATCAGCGATCAAGGTTTACCCGGACTTGTTCTCAATACTCGCCATCTGCGATCGAGTTGTTTTGATGCCGAAACTGCTACGATTACAGCAGCGGCGGGGGAACCCCTGCCAAAAATAGCTTGGAGAGCGGCAAAACGGGGCTGGAGGGGCTTAGAATGGGCGGTGGGTATCCCCGGTACGGTGGGGGGGGCTGTGGTGATGAATGCGGGCGCACATACCTCCTGTGTGGCGGATCGATTAGTACGGGCGCTGGTATTAAATCCCGATGGTCAGTTAGAAACTTTAAGCAAAGAAGATTTAAATTATAGTTATCGCAGTTCTTCTCTGCAAGGGGATCAACGTTTAGTTATCGAAGCCACATTTCAGTTAGAAGCTACCGATAATCGCGAGGAAATAATGGCAATTACTACCCATAATTTACGCCATCGCAAAAGTACCCAACCTTATGATCGTCCTAGTTGTGGTAGTGTTTTCCGCAATCCTAAACCGCAATTTGCCGGGGCTTTAATTGAGGAAATGGGATTAAAAGGTTATCAAATTGGCGGGGCGCAAGTATCAGAATTACACGCTAATTTTATCCTGAATATTGGTTCAGCAAAAGCCTCGGATATTCTGCGTTTAATTCGTCATGTGCAGGAACAAGTGTTCGATCGCTGGTCCCTATGGTTAGAACCAGAGGTGAAAGTTTTAGGGGAATTTGACGGGATTTAACTATTTTTCTCGATAACGGTTGAACTCAGCCGCGGTCGGCTGCATGGGCGTTGCTAGACCGCCTCACCAGGGGAGATAATGAACTTGTCCTTGCAACTCTCCCTCCTGACTGCACTCTAGCAATACAAGCATATCCTCAATCACCTGACCAATGGGAGCATCTGTGCTGATTTCGATCACCCCTAGCATGGGCTGACCTTCTCTGACTCGATCATAGGCATAACGAGTAATCGTAGCAACATCTTGACATCCTCGCCGCCGTAAACGGACGGTGATTTCCAAACCTCACGATTTGGGTTTCTGCTTCTTTCCCGAAGGATTTTTCGCACCTGCCTTAACAGATTTACTCTGTTCTGGTCATCAGGTCGCTCTACAGACTGACACCGCAAGCCCTGCGGCCAAAATATTTTTACTGGCGT
>NZ_JADBSZ010000199.1:0-14991 GCF_020246425.1 Microcystis sp. M079S1 | reverse complement strand
CTTAGGGACTTGCGTGGGAATAATATCCCAATCGATCGGAGGGCGCAAGCTTTGCGCCCCTACAGTAACGGATTTTGTCCACAATGTAGGGGCGAACTGCGTTCGCCCAAAAGGTACATTATCAAAGCGCAAGTCCCTTACGGCGGATTCAGGCTCAGTCTGGTATATCTTCTAAGTGGAAAGGCTTATCCAATAAGGAGTTGTCTGTGCCACATGGATAGAAGAACCGCCGTACTAAAATTAATTCATCGCAGCACACCGGTTATATGGCCAATTGGAAATGTATTAAAAATTGTGGAGCTTGTTGTCAACTAAATCCCGATGAGCGTCCTGACTTAGAAGAATATCTTACTCCCGCACAATTAAGTCAATATCTCAGCATGGTGGGGGAAGAGGGTTGGTGTATACACTTTGATCGCCAAACCCGTCTCTGTACCATTTATGACCAGAGACCAGAATTTTGTCGTGTTCAACCCGATATTTTTGCCAAAATGTATCAAATTGAACCGAGAGAATTCGATCGATTTGCGATCGATTGCTGTCATCAACACATTGAGGATCTTTATGGGGAAGATAGCCTAGAAATGAATAGCTATCGTCAGCAAGTAGGCTAAGATTTACCCCTATCCCAGAAATAACTCGGACGGGGAAGAAAACAAGTGTTCTGGTTATTTTTCCTAGGTTCTCGATGGCTAAACCAGTAAAATTACGGAATCGATTGTTTCCCTGTTGAGGAGAAGTCTATAGGAAACTCGAAACCTCTAGAGGTGAAGAGTTTGAGCTAAGGACAGGGAAAAACTATCATGGAAAAACCAGAAAAACAGCGCCGCAGACGCGGGGTTATCCTCACCCCCACGGGACTAGAAAAATTACTTACTGCCAAACAAGAAGCGGAGTATCGGGATAATCGCGGTCATCGTTTCACCCTAGAAGTCCTCAGCGAGAAAACTCTTTTAGGGGTAGATACTCTGATGAAGGTATTTGCTTGTGAATCGGGAGTGGATAAACAAACCCTGAAACATTGTTTTCAAGCCTTTAATTTAACTTTAGAAAATAGCGATTATTATCGTCCTAACTTACTAGAAACTAATACTATTAATCCTCAACTATTGCCTGAGTTACCAGAGGGACAAGTCCCCCTCAATTCCCCCTTTTATATCAACAGAAATAATCTAGAACAGACTTGTTATCAAGAGATATTGCGCGGGGGGAGTCTTATCCGGATTAACGCGGCCAGAAAAATGGGAAAAACTTCCCTGATGGCCAGAGTTATTAATTATGCACAACAACAGCAATACCATACACTTTATTTCAGTTTTCGGTTAGCAGAAAGCTCAATTTTTCAAGATTTAAATCACTGGCTGCGTTGGCTTTGCGTTAGTATTAGTCGCCAGTTAGATTTAGACAATCATCTCCCACAGGATTGGGATGAATTCTTAGGGGGTAAAATTAACTGTAAAATCTATCTAGAAAAGCATATTCTCTCCCATCTCGATCGCCCTTTAGTGATTGCCTTTGATGATCTTGAATATCTTTTATCCTATCCACAGCTAAGGGAAGAATTTTTTAGTATTCTGCACCTCTGGCACGAGGAAAGCAAAAACAAACCCCTCTGGCAAAAATTACGTTTAATTGTTGCCTATTCCCCTGCACAGGAGGTTGATAAAACCTCAGATACCTATCAATCTCCTTTTAGTCTTGGTTTACCGATCAAATTGCCTAATTTTACCAGCGCACAAGTACGAGAATTAAGTCAAAGACAGGGATTAGATCAGAATTTTGACTACGAAAAATTACGGATATTTCTAGGGGGGAATCCCTATTTAATTCGTCTTGCTTGCTATCATATTGTTCGGGGTGATTGTACCCTAGAAAGCATTCTAGCTACTTCTATCGGGGAGGAAAGTAATATTTTTGCAGACCATCTTAAACGTTTACTTTCGCATCTGCAATACTTAAAGGGCAATTTAGCAGCTATCTTTGCTAAGGTGGTGATGGCGGAAAAAGACATAGAAATTGATTTAATGGCGGCTTTTCACCTAGAAAGTCTCGGACTAATTCACCGACAAGGTAAGTTTTGCCGAGTCAGTTGTCCTCTCTATCGTCAATATTTTGGCGAATATTTCCGGCAACGTTCTGTTTTTTTGCCTGGAAAAACTTCTATCCTCGCCAAAAAAATTACGCTTGCTCACTTTGATACTTCCGAAAAAAGTCGCTATGCCATCTAGTTTATCGAATGTCATTATGAGGGAGTGATACTAAATCCTGTTTAAAAAGTATAGGAGAGTGGCAAGTGGGTTTTTAAAGTTCGAGTGGAATAGGCTTGTAGTTCCTCTGTTTTACGAATAAAACTTTTCGTACTCATCATGATCGCCAATCCAAAACCAGGTCACTGTATCCCCTGACAGCACCCCCAAAGCTCGATGACTCTTCGTTACACGCACTGACCAAATATCTTCGTCGCTGTCAATACACTTAAAATTTAACGACGGATGAAACGGATTCTCTACCCATAACCGATATGCTTTCTTGGCTCCGGCTTTGACTGCTGGTTTCAAGTCGCGATACTTCTGCCAAAATGAGGGCAATGTCGCGGAATTCATAGCTGCTCATAATCCATCGGTGCGGACAATCCTGCTGCAATCTCTTCTTTGGCTTTTTGGGCTGCTGCGACTAGATTATTCTTCGTCTGTTTAAACGACTGATCCCATCGTTTTTCTTCTTCAATTTCTGCAATATAAGCTCGAACATACTCTACTAACTGCTCTTGAAGCTCATCAGGCAGAGACTCAACCATCTTGATGATCGTGGTAATAGCAGGAGAGGGCATGGTATCTATCAGCGCAGTAGGTTTTCTCTATTCTACAACGTCCACCGTAAACCCAAAATGATATGATCTTTGTTTCCTCTGTGTCTGGAGTGGTTTTTATTAAGTAGGTAGGCGTTAAAAGTTGTCAGACACCCCCCTTATCAAGGGGGGCAGGGGGGATCCCCCCGCCTATCGGCACCCCCCTTATCAAGGGGGGCAGGGGGGATCGAACCTAAAATCCATTTTTAATTTAATTATAACCAGCTACTTAATGAGCCTTGCTCAAAACCAAACAATTCATAATTCAAGAGCGAGGTATTTATGGGTAAAGAATAAGAACTACTTGAACAATGGCGAGAACTGACACCGGAAAAGCAACAAAAAGTTTTACAATTTGTTCAAACACTGAAATCTAAGTCAGAAACAACAGCACCACTTAATTAGGAGTCTAACCCATGAGCGGCCTCACCATCGAAACCGATTTAGGAAAAATCCTAGACCAGATTAATCAGAATCTTAAAGAGACCAATCAGAAGCTAGACGCACTCCAGAAAGATGTCACAGACATGAAGATTGTTCAAGTCAGATTCGAGGCCGAAGTCAAGGGAGACCTCAAGGCATTACAGGGAGAATTCAACACCTTACAAGGTGATTTAAAAGAGATTAAAGGTTCCCAGAAAGCCCAAATTTGGGCATTAATCACCATCTTGGCAACAGCAGTTATCGGAACTGTCATCCGCTTTGTCATCACTGTTCCCCCTGTTAGCAACCCCTAACTTCCACTGCCGGGGAACAGGCTTCTGTTTCCTGTTTGATATTCAGGTAGAATTAATGATAGAATTGGTGCGTTACGGCGGATTGTTAATTTTGGTTTTTTGACGGGATTTGTAACCGCCTAAGGGAGCCTACACATCTTCTCTCAATGAGATCATCAATTTTTTTTAGGTACTTAATCAAATTCCTCCAGATGATTTATGAGTATCCTCTACTGTCTCAATCCCGAATGTTCCCATCCTCAAAATCCGACTCATTATAGCTATTGTCAAGGATGTGGCGGAAATTTAAGCCAAACTAGCCAATCATATTCTTTTCATAGCCGTTATCTCATTGTCGGGGTTTTAGGAGAGGGCGCATTCGGTAGAACTTATAAAGCCGAGGACTTGAATTTTAATCGCAAACCCCGCGTTATTAAAAAGTTTATCGCTCAAATGCAGGGAGCGGCTCTTGAGAAGTCTAAGGAGTTATTTCAGAGAGAAGCGGAAAAATTAGACGAATTAAGACACGAACAAATTCCGAGCGTTTATGACTACTTCTCGGAAGGAAACTCTCTCTATTTAGTAGAAGGATTTATTGAAGGAGAAACCCTCTTTCAAGAATATCAAAGAGAAGGAAAATTTAGTGAGCAGAAAATCCAAGAAATATTACGGGATTTATTACCAGTCCTTGCTTATCTCCATTCTAAAGGATTGATTCATCGTGACATCAAACCGGATAACCTGATGCGTCGTCGGAGTGATGGTAAATTGATGTTAATTGATTTTGGGGGAATTAAAGAACAAACTTCCCAAATGGGGACAGGTTTATACACTCCCGGTTATGCTCCTTATGAACATATCATGGGCAGTGCAGTCGCCGCTAGTGATTTATATAGTTTAGCCGCTACCTGTGTCCGTTTATTAACAGGATGTTTCCCCCAAAGTAACAGTAATTTGCCTGATTCGGTCTATGATGTGGATCAGCGGCGATGGTTATGGCAATCGGTATTAAAATCTCAAAAAAGATCAATTAGTGATTTTTGGGCGAATATCTTGAACAAAATGTTAGAAGATAAGTCTAGCCAGCGCTATCAATCAGCTTCAGAAGTTCTGACAGTGTTGAATAATCCTCCCTCAAGTAGAACTGTAGTACAACCTACTACCGTTTCACCTCCTCCTCAGAGAAAAATTAGCACTACATCAGGGATAACTAGGCGTAAATGGCTATATAATAGCATCGGGATGATTGTATTTGGAGCGGTGATCGCATTAGTAATTGACAAGAGAAATGCCTGGCTAAAATTATTACCAGCAACATCACCATCAGATTTTACTGAAAAACTCCCTGGCGGGTTACAGTTAGCAATGGTGGAACTGCCTGGAGGAAAATTTATGATGGGATCTCCTGACAGTGATCCCGATGCTCGCGATAATGAAAAGCCTCAACACCAAGTTCAAGTCAACAGTTTTGCTATTGGGAAATATCCAGTGACTCAGGCACAATATGAAGCAGTAATGGGAACCAATCCCTCTTATTTTAAAAATAATCCGCAAAATCCGGTAGAACAGGTTAGTTGGAATGATGCTCAAGCTTTTTGTAAGAAATTGAGTCAAATAACAGGGAAAACCTATCGCCTACCGACGGAAGCAGAATGGGAATATGCCTGTCGTGCGGGGACAACCACTCGCTTTTATTTTGGTGATGATGCCAATCAGTTAGGAGATTATGCTTGGTATGAAGGAAATTCTGGGGGTACAACTCATCCTGTGGGCCAGAAAAAGCCCAATGCTTGGGGACTCTATGACATCAGTGGCAATGTTTGGGAATGGTGCGAAGACAATTGGCATAGTACCTATGAGAATGCGCCAAAGGATGGCAGTGCTTGGCTGACAAATGATAATGATTTTAAAATATTGCGGGGCGGTTCTTGGGTCGTCATTCCAAATGGCTGCCGTTCCGCTTCCCGCCGCTACTACTACCGCCGCGACTTCTACTACTACGGCGGTTTTCGGGTGGTGTGCGGTGCTGGGAGGACTCTGTAACCCTTTTTCCCTTTTTTTCCCTTTTTACCCTTTTTTACTTTTTTCAATTTTTCTCTTTTTCCCGCCGCTAGGCGGGTCGATTTTTTTGAAAAAATTGGGGTAGCTTGTAGGGTGCGTTAGGCGCGTACTTAAAGGAAATTTGTTAATAATTAAACTATGATCGCGCCGTAACGCACCATCTTAAGAAAATTGGTGCGTTACGCTATCACTAACGCACCCTACTGGACTGTTTCAGCTAATTTGGTGTATTAGAAAAATGCTATAAATTCTATAATCTAAGACTTTAAGCCGAAATCTATTGCCCTATTTTAGTTGAAACAGTCCACTACAAGAGCCGCTACTGTGTCTGGAGTGGTTTTTATTATGATTATTTAACTGCTACCGAATATCCCCCCGCAGTAATCTCTCCCTAGTAACAGGTTTCTAGTTCCTGTTTGATATTCAGGCAGAATGAATGATATAATTGGTGCGTGGGGCGTGGCTCTCTCGTGCAAAAGCTTGTCACCTGTAGAATATAACGATCTCAGGTTTTTTGTCAAGTCTAATTTTAGGGGTTTTGCTCCCGTAAACATCAGCTTTTCACAGAACTCGATACTTAACGATGTTGATGTCTATTATCGCGGAATTTCTAAGTTTAATTTAGGAGATAAACAAAGGGCGATCGCATAATTCTTTTCAACGAGGTTATGAGCTATCCAGCAATTCGATACCCATCACCATCACCTGATTACATTTATTGATTTTTCATCGCATACTATTTCAAAAGAAACGTGCCAAAGACAAAAATCATCTTTTATCAAGAAGCAGAAGGCATCTCACCCGTTGTTGAGTGGCTTCAGAAATTACTCAAAACTGATAAAAAAGGATTTGCCAAATGTATAACCAAAATCGAACAACTTGCCGCACAAGGTCATGAACTGCGCCGCCCTGCTGCCGATTATCTCAGAAATGATATCTGGGAGCTTAGAGCCAAACAGGGAACCATACAATATCGAATCCTCTATTTTTATCATGGTCAAAATATAGCAATTATTGGTCATGCTCTTATCAAAAAAACTTCCGCCGTTCCCTCACAAGACATCGAGAGAATTATCCAAAGAAAAGCACAATTTAAACAAAATCCAGAACTTCATACTTATCAAGGAGAAATAAACAATGCCTAAAACCACAGATGCCGTAAAAATCATTCACCAAATGATTGCAGACGATCCCACAATCAAAGAACAAATTGCCCTAGAATCCCTCAACTCAGAAATCGCACAATTGATTTATGACGCTCGTATGAATGCTGGATTAACTCAACAACAACTAGCCGACCTAATCCATGTTGAGCAATCCGTTATTGAAGATCTAGAAGACGCTGACTATCAAGACAATCCCCTAATAATGCTACAAAAAATTGCCACTGCCCTTAATCAACGAGTCAAAATGAGCCTTGTTAGTAGCTTGTAGGGTGCGTGTTTGCGCGTATTTAAAGGAGATTTGTTAATAATTAAACTATTACCGCGCCGTAACGCACCATCTTAAGAAAATTGGTGTGTTACGCTATCACTAACGCACCCGACAAGAGCCGCTACTGTGTCTGGAGTGGTTTTTATTATGATTATTTAACTGCTACCGAATATCCCCCCCGCAGTAATCTCTCCCTAGTAACAGGTTTCTAGTTCCTGTTTGATATTCAGGCAGAATGAATGATATAATTGGTGCGTGGGGCGTGGGGGTTGGTTATCCTTCTCTCCAAGCTTTTAACCTGTAGAATATAACGATCTCAGGTTTTTTGTCAAGTCTAATTTTAGGGGTTTTGCTCCCGTAAACATCAGCTTTTCACAGAACTCGATTTTTATCTTAAAATTGATACAATCAACCATAAAGAGATAATGACAATGATAAACATAGAAACGATTCAAGAAGATATTGCGTCTCTTCCCCTCGACGCACAACAGACTATTCTTGAACTTGTAGGTATTCTCAAAAAACGATATTCTCCCAACCCACAGGAAATGAAAGAGCAGGGAACAGAAGATTGGTCTGACTTTATCGGTTGTATAGAGGCTGAACCAGACCTTTCGCAAAACTATAAAACCTATTTAACAAGTGAACTTAAGCAAAAATATGATCATTGTTGATACTGGTTTCTGGCTGGCCCTTGCTAATAAAAACGACTCACTTCACCCATTAGCAAAAAAACAATTCCAAAAATTAATCAATCAACAATTTATTACAACCTGGTGCGTTGTTACTGAAACTTGCTACTTACTACAAAAACGAGTGGGAATAGATGTCCCAAAAACCCTTATTCATAAAATCTCCACAGGAGAACTACAGGTATTCAACCTCAAAACTAAGCACTGCCAACGCATTGAAGAACTGATGCAAAAATATAGAGATTTGCCAATGGATTTAGCCGACGCATCTTTGGTTATTTTAGCAGAAGAATTAGGTTCAGGTCAAATTCTTTCCGTTGATTATCGAGATTTTAATACCTATCGTTGGAAAAATACGGAGCCATTTCAAAATCTTTTTCAAGAACAAATGTAATCCGGAACAGGCTTCTAGTTCCTGTGTTTGATATTCAGGTAGAATTAATGATATAATTGGTGCGTGGGGCGTGGCTCTCTCGTGCAAAAGCTTGTCACCTGTAGAATATAACGATCTCAGGTTTTTTATCAAGTCTAATTTTAGGGATTTTGCTCATGTAAACATCAGCTTTTCACAGAACTCGATAGATAAATTATGAATTATGAATTATGAAAGAGATTCGATTTAGCGATCATGCGAAATTTAAAATCGACATCCTTGCTAATCACGAACTAAATATTTCTCCAGAATTTATTATTGATACGATTTGTAATCCTGATAAAATAGAAATATTGCCAGAATCCAAAGTCATCTTTCAAAGGAGATTAAATGAAAACTTAGTTCTACGAGTTATTTGTCGAGAATTTAGTGCTTTTATCTTGATCATTACTTTATACCCTGGAAGGACAAATAGATATGAAAAAGATTAAATACAGTAAAGATGTTGATATCCTGTTAATTGAGTTATCGGATAAACCTATCAGTTATGCAGAAGACAATGGACAGGTTATCTTGCACTATTCTAATGACGATATGCTAGTTCTTATCGAAGTCTTAGACTTCCGAAAATTTATTTCAGAAGACACCACTGCTGAATTGGTATCAATCTCCTAGCTTCTGTCGGTTAGATATATGAACTATGAAAGAGAAGATTAATGAGAAAAAGTTATTAGTAATTAGAATTAGTTTTAGCTTAATTGTTTCAGTAATTGGCTGCAATGAGAATAAGCTGTCGCGCATTTAAACAATGACAATGATAAACCTAGAAACAATTCGCAAAGAGTAGTAATAGATGTCCCAAAAAGTGAATTATCAAAAATAGATATTCGGGAACGTTCTTTTGAGTATGCACTGCGAGCAATTAAACTTTATCAATAAACAATAATTTGAGAAAATGAACCAAAAAACTTACCAACTAACCTTAAACTTTGACCAGATTTTAGATTTGGTTAAACAACTCCCAGAAAGTGACAAAATAAAACTCAGTAAAGAACTCGAAAAAGAAACTTTAAATCAAAAATTAACCCAACTTTTAGAAACCTTTAAAACTGATGAGCTTTCCCTAGAGACAATTACCGAAGAAGTGGAGGAAGTTAGGGCTGAAATTTATGGACAACAAGCCACCGATTAAAGTTATTATTGATACTAACTTTTGGATTAGCTTTCTTATTGGTAAACAGTTAGCTGGTTTAAAATATCTACTGATTGAAAAAACTCTTGTGCCGATTTTTTCTCCACAGCTACTTAATGAGATTAACCTTGTTACCAAAAGACCAAAATTACAAAAGCATTTTCCCCAAAGTAAAGTTCAAGAATTACTTGAACTTTTAAGCATAATTGGGTTATGTATTGAGACTAAATCAAAAATTAATATCCGTAGAGACGCTAAAGATAACTACCTTTTAGCCTTAGCCAAAGATAGTCAAGCTGACTTTTTAATTACAGGCGATCAAGATTTATTAATTTTGCAACAATTTGGAATAACTAAAATTGTTACTTATCAACAATTTTTAGTAATCTGTAGATTGGGTTGACGTAAATAAATCCAACCCAATTATTTAAAAGTGTTGGGTTTATACTTAAACTTTTAAGTATAATTGGGTTGCACCCTACAAGCTCGGTGATCGCTAAATTTGAAAAGAATCCCGAATTACACACCTATTTTCAGGAGTTAATATGAATACACACCAAACAAGGTTATTATGATAATAATCCAGAGGGTCAATTAGAATTAGAAAAAGCTCCTATTGATGACGAAGTAGCCAGAAAAATATTGAAGATTAAAGAACCATATCATCTGGACTATTAAGACAATTCTTTACCAAGAGGACGAATTTTAAAATGCTGAGGCTAGAGGAGATAGAAATATCCGTAAACTTGATTAACAATCGTCTGCGATAATGTCTTGACTATCCTACCCCAAATTAGGTATTGTATGAACATAGATCAGACAGTGATGCGATTCAGACTTGAATTGGCGTTTTGCTAGGCACTCAAATCACCCCGGGTGTCACCATGTCCACTCAAGAACCCACCCTAACCGATGTTCTCAACGAACTGAAAAGCTTCCAGACGGCAGTAAATCAACGTTTTGAAGCGATAGACCAACGTTTTGAGGCGATAGACCAAAGTTTTGAAGCGATAGACCAACGTTTTCAGGAAATAGACCAACGTTTTGATGCTATGGGGCAACGCTTTCAGGAAATAGACCAAAGATTAGACAAACTCGACTATAAATTTGACACCTACGAAAAAGCCTCCGAGAAAGTGCTGAGATTAGCCACGACCATTATTATCGCAGCCGCCACCGTAGCGGTTTTACCCTCGGCCTTTCAGTCAATCGGTCCCCTATTAACCCAGATCATCGCCGCCGGCAATAACTAACTTGTGATCAGGACTTGACGATTGCATGGTATGATAGGGGTTTTGGAACTATTGTTTTAGGTCAAGATCATGGCGAAACGAATGCAGGTTATCCTCAATCAAAAAGTCAGCAAATTAGGTGAAAATGGCGATGTGGTGGAAGTGGCCCCCGGTTATGCACGCAATTACCTTATCCCCCAAGGTGTCGCCGTTTTAGCCACCAAGGGCGCGATTAAACAGGCAGAATTTAGGAAAGAAAAAGAGCGTCAACGTCTCCTCGCTGAAAAACAAGAAGCAGAAACCAGAAAAACTGCGATCGAAAAACTCAGTCCCTACAGCATCCCTAAACAGGTGGGGGAAAACGAGGCAATTTTTGGTACTGTCACCAGTCAAGATGTGGCTACGGTTATCCTAGAAAATGCTAAATTAGAAATCGATCGCCGTGGTATTACCGTCCCCGATATCGGTCAATTGGGAGTCTATAAAGTACAAGTCAAACTCCATCCCGAAGTTAGTGCCGATATCGAAATTAAAGTAATCGCACAATAACAATTATCGGGCCATAGTTATCAGTAATCAGTGAAAATTTATCAGAGCGATTAACTAGCTGATGGCTGATAGCTAATAGCCATTCACATCTCAAAAATTATGACTCATCCCACGGATATAAAAACCCTAGCGCGCTGGATGGCGGCGGATTTTAGTAATCAAGAACAAGCTTTTGCTAATCCGCCTTTTTTTGCCCATATTCGCGTGTGTATGCGCCCTTTGCCTGATGAATTACTGAAGGGAACCAGCTTATTTTTAGAGCAGGCCTACGATTTTATGCTCAATACTCCCTATCGTTTGCGAGTATTTAAATTATCGGTAGTCGATGATCATATTGAACTAGAAAACTTTAAAGTTAAAGAGGAAGCTAACTTTTTTGGTGCTTCTAGAGAACCCCAGCGTCTCAAAAATCTCACCTTAGACCTATTAGAACCGATGCTGGGTTGTGATATGAATGTAACTTGGACAGGTAACAGTTTTAAAGGGGTGGTGAAACCGGGGAAACAATGTTTAGTCTTTCGCAAAGATAGAATGACTTATTTAGATAATAGTTTTGAAATTAGTGAACGGGGATTAATTAGCGTTGATCGCGGTTTAGATCCCGAAACCGATCAATTAGTCTGGGGTTCGATCGCCGGTCCCTTTGAGTTTGTGCGTCGCGCTAGTTTTGCTGAGGAAGTGTGAGAAAAATTCTTGGTTTTTAGCTATGAAAATCGCCACATGGAATGTCAACTCGATTCGCAGCCGACAAGAGCAGGTAATTAATTGGTTACAACTCAATCCCGTTGAGGTTTTATGCTTGCAAGAAACCAAGGTAATCGATCGAGATTTTCCCAGAGAAGCTTTTGAATCTTTGGGTTATCATCTCTATATTTCTGGACAAAAATCCTATAATGGTGTGGCGATTTTTAGCCGAAAACCCCTGGACGATATCACTGTGGGATTTAGTCCCATTATCGGCGAAAATTTAACAGGAGAACTAGACGAACAGAAACGGCTAATTACTGGAGTAATCGGCGATATTCGGATTATCAATCTCTACGTTCCTAATGGTTCTTCCCTAGATAGTGACAAGTATATTTATAAGCTCAAATGGTTAGAAACTCTTAGGAAATATCTAGATAAAATTATTAATTCTCAACCTGAAGAATTATGTATCTGTGGTGATTTTAATATTGCCTTAGAAGATAAAGATATTTATGATCCCAAAGGCAAAGAAAATCATATTATGTCTTCAGCTAAAGAAAGAGAAGCTTTAGAAAAGGTGTTAGAAATTGGGTTACAAGATGCCTTTAGAAAATTCACCTCGGCAGCGGGACATTATAGTTGGTGGGATTATCGCAGCGGTGGTTTTGCTCGTAACCGAGGTTGGCGAATCGATCATCTTTATTTAACTCCTCAGCTATACGAAAAAGCCGTTAATTGTCTGATCGATCGAGAACCCAGAAAACAAGAAAAACCTAGCGATCATACCCCTGTTATTCTGGAAATATCAAGCAAAAATAGCTAAAGGATCAACCTAGACTTTGCACAGCCAGAATTTTGCTCTCTTAGTTTCCCTAACCGGGGACTTTCACCTTGAGGATTTATTCGGTAACGAGAAAATGCTATGATTCGGGTTGAATTTACCAAGTTTATTAAATTATGCGTTCTCCCCAATTAATTGTTCTATTGCTCGGTTTATCCCTTCTCCCCGGCATCTCCCCCGCTTTTGTCCATGCTAATCCCTCGATAGTGCCAGTGAAACAATCGAGTAATCGCGATTGGGGACAAAAAATCAGCGAAGCGGAAATTAAAGCAATGATTGAAGACATTCAAACCGCTATTAAAGATAAAAATATCGCCCTAATCCTCAAACACTATGCCCCGTTTATTTCCTCGCAATTGACCATTAAAACCGATGCTAGTACCGAAATTTTTGAGTTAGATGGCATCACGGAACATAAAATATTTTTAGAGGAATCCTACAAAAATATTAAAAGTATAGAGGTTCTTTCTGAGAATTGGGACGTGGATATTCTTGCTAATAACGAGATGGCGATTGTCACTCGCGAGCGGGTAGTCAATATTACCAACACCGAGGGTGATAACTATATAGTTGCATCGGAAGCGGTGGCTAAAGTCGCTCCCATCGACGGCAAATTGAGGATATTTTCCATTCAAGAAACCGCCGAAGTGGGACGCAGACCAAAAAAATAATTAACTTCTCCGGTTGGGACTGGCCCAACCCGACTCCCGCCGTCTTCGTCCCTCGATAAAACCGTCATCGTAGTCTCTGGAATTGCGCGGATTATCATAGCGGGCAAAGTTAAACCCGTCCTCTAGTCCGCGCTGAAATTCTTGCTCTGGTGGCACAAATCGATAACGTTGTCTATTATCCTGTACCGCCCGGTTGATTAACAAAGCCCCCGCCCCAATACCAACGGCCTCACCAAAGGTTAAAGACTTAGCATAATTGATGTTAATTGTCAAGAAAGTTGTTGTTAAAATTAAGGCTTTTCCCCAATGCTGACCCATAAAATCCTCCTTAAAAAAATCAAGTTGACAACGAAACCAGTACAGATACAGAGTTTCTCATAAAATCGACCACCGACTCCCCAAAACGAAAACTTTCTAGCTCACCATTACGATAACTGCTATGAGCTAGATTTAGAAGAATGGGAGTGAAAGCGAATCCCTAGGAAGACATCGTAGAGGAAACTCCAGAAATTCTTACCTTGCAGTAAACCTAAAGACTGTTCACAATCTTTCGCATCTAAAAGCGGTTTAGTGGCATAGTATGCCGGTTGGTATTTGTACCAGGGAATCGACGGCCAGAGATGATGCACTAGATGATAATTCTGCCCTAAAATCAGCAGATTTAAGAGGGGACTGGGGTAAACTCGGGCATTTTTCCAACGATTGCGCTCTTGGAAAGGACGATGGGGGAGATAATCGAAAAATAAACCGAGGGCAATTCCCACCACTAAAGCGGGAACAAACCAAAAATTCATCACATAGCTGATAAAACCGTATTGACAGGCGACGATGACTATGGTAGCAACAAAAAGACGACTGAGGAACCATTCCAGCAGTTCGTATTTCCGCCAGAGTTGCCGCTTAAAAAAGAAAATCTCGTGATAAAAAAATCTGGCCGCAATCATCCACAAAGGGCCACCAGTGGAGACAAAATGATCCGGATCATTTTCGGGATCGTTAACGTGAGCGTGGTGCTGTAAATGGACTCTAGTGAAGACCGGAAAGGCAAAACCGAGCATTAAAGCACTGCCATGACCTAAAATAGCATTAAATATCCGATTGCTATGGGCAGAATTATGAGAGGCATCGTGGATAACTGTCCCCGATAAATGTAAAGCGAGGACATTAGCACTAAAACAAATCCAGTCGGGCCAAGACCATAGCCAATAGCCACAGGTAGATAGGGTTATTAGGCTCAAGGCACTAAAAAACATGGTAACGTTTGGGTTGAAGCCCCCCGGTGCTTTTAAATACTCTTTGGGGACTGTCAGCAACATCTCGGCCGACTGCATTATGGGTGTTGCTCCTTATTGTGTTCGCTTTACTGGCGTAAATTATCATACTACGGCTTTTTCATAAAGTTTTGTAACATTATCTTAATTAATCTAAGCTCTGAAGAAAGTAAGGATTTGTTATATGGTCTTCCCCGATCAGTTCCCGATTGCTGGAGATTTTGACCGCTCTATCCCTTTCAGGGGTCATTGGGCTACACTGGAGTTTAGACTAGACTGTACGGTTTGATGTCGGGGGAAGCACATTAAAATTTGTCTTAGCCTGTCAGAAAGCTAAGAATAGTCAGAAATATGATCAATTCTTGTTTTAAGCTACCTCTTTTGTCTCTTTTTTCTGTCGAGTAACTGTCTTTTTCACCGTCGG
>NZ_JADBSZ010000198.1:0-9065 GCF_020246425.1 Microcystis sp. M079S1 | reverse complement strand
TTCTTGGGCTGCCCATTTCTCCATTTTTTTGCTTACCTCCACCTTGATTCCTTCTTTCAAAACTATACCTATCAATCGTTTCCCCTTTTTTTAAGTTTCTTCTCTTTTTGTTAAGAAAGATCTGACTAATGGATAGCTTATTAAGGGGGGATTAAGGAGGGATCGACACCCCCCTTATTAAGGGGGGATTAAGGAGGGATCGACACCCCCCTTATTAAGGGGGGATTAAGGGGGGATCCATACCCCCCTTATTAAGGGGGGATTAAGGGGGGATCCATACCCCCCTTATTAAGGGGGGATTAAGGAGGGATCGACACCCCCCTTATTAAGGGGGGATTAAGGAGGGATCGACACCCCCCTTATTAAGGGGGGATTAAGGGGGGATCCATCTTCAATTTAATTATAACCAGCTACTTACTCTCCTATTTATCTTTATTTTATGGATTCTGCTACCAAAAAAGCCCAATTACGCAAACAACTAATTACCCAAAGACGAGCGCTTCCTAAGCATATTTGGCAAGAAAATAGTCAGCAACTTTGCAAAAATTTACAATCTTTACCCCTCTTTCAGCACGCTAAAACCATTCTCGCTTACTTCAGTTATCGTCAAGAGCCAGATTTAAGTTCCTTATTTTGCCAACACCATCGCTGGGGTTTTCCCCGTTGTGACGGAGATAGCCTGACTTGGCACTGTTGGACTGCCGACGATCCCCTAGAATTAAATCGTTATGGCATCTACGAACCAACAGCGATCGCACCTCTCATTTTACCTGCCGAAGTGGACTTACTGTTAATTCCCGCCGTCGCTTGCGATCGCAAAGGTTATCGTTTAGGTTACGGGGGGGGTTATTTTGATCGTCTCCTACATTCCCCCGAATGGCAAGCTATCCCCTCGATCGGGATTGTCTTTGACTTTGCCTATCTCGATACCCTTCCCCTCGATACTTGGGACCAAAAATTACAGGCAATCTGTACCGAATCGAGAACCGAAATTTTTTAACAATTATTTCCTTTTGTGCGATCGGTTTAACTTATATAGGAGCGATCGATCTTTGTGTCCTTTGTGTCTTTGTGGTTCGTTCTGGTCGTTCGCTGGCACTGTATCTTAGAATACACTTTACCCACCGACTACTCATATATTAAGTTTTATTGAATCCGATCGACCCTTAAGATAGCTTTGCTAGGATGAAATTCACATCAGGAGATGTTTATAGTAATCACCGGAAAAAGTCAACAGGGAAGCAATGAAACACTTTCACGAACCATGGATTCAAGAATGGTGTCAAGAAAACGGCTGGACAGAGCTATTTCTCGAACGCTACAGTAATTATTGGGCATTCCCTCCCAATGCCGTGATGCCAGAACCAATTCCCACCAAAGTGTTACAAAACATTAAGCGCCAAAAAGGTCTATCCCCTGCCGAAAAACTTTGGTTAGGAGTGGCGATCGGATTGACTCTGACAGCTTTAATTCTCTGTATCACCCTCGCTTGTCCCATGCCTATAGTTCTCGCTTTCGCTTTTGATGCTGTCACCGCAGCGCGATTGGAAGTGGAATATTAAACCAGCAAAAATTGAGCAGCAGAAACCCAAAAAGGGGGAGATTTTTGCGAAAGTCTTCCCCTTTGCCGCTTTTTTCCGGACAGGGATGATCGATCTGTCTTGAATCAGTAATCGGTGATCAGTGGTCAGTAGGAGAATAGAATATTAAGTGAGCAGTATTCAATGGCAGTTTTCTGCTGTCTTTTCACTGATTACTGTTTACTGTTTACTGGACGGCTACGCCGTGCCTTTGGCAACACTGAAAAGTCCCCATGTCCGAATCTCGTCGCTTACAGTTTACCCCCGATCTGGAAATTTGTCGTATTTTGAACGGAATGTGGCAAGTTTCAGGAGCCCATGGTTCGATCGCACCCCAAAAAGCGATCCCTAGTATGTTCTCCTATCTAGATGCCGGTTTCACCACTTGGGATCTGGCCGATCATTACGGTCCGGCCGAAGATTTTATCGGTGAATTTCGTCGTCAATTAGTCGCCCAAAGGGGCATTGATGCTTTAAATAATCTGCAAGCTTTCACTAAATGGGTTCCCCGTCCGGGTAAAATGACTAAGGAAATAGTCGCAAAGAATATCGCTATTTCCCTGCGTCGTATGGATGTGGATAGTCTCGATTTATTGCAGTTTCACTGGTGGGATTATCGCGATAAAAATTATCTAGATGCCTTATATTTTTTAGGAGAATTACAACAGGAAGGCAAGATTAAACACCTGGCCTTGACTAATTTCGACACGGAACATTTAAAAATTATTCTCAGCACCGGGATTAAAATAGTCTCCAATCAAGTCCAGTTTTCTCTAATCGATCGCCGTCCCCTCGTCAAAATGGCACAATTTTGCCAAGAACATAACATCTATCTACTCGCCTATGGTACTCTAGCAGGAGGCTTATTAGGGGCAAAATATCTCGGTCATCCTGAACCCAATCCCATGAGTCTCAATACCGCTAGTTTACGGAAATATAAAAACATGATCAATGCTTGGGGAAACTGGCAATTATTCCAAGAATTATTAACCGTTCTTAAAGCGATCGCTGATTCCTATCACGTCACCATTCCTAATGTGGCAGTGCGTTACGTTCTCGAACAAAAGGCCGTAGCCGGGGCAATTATCGGGGTGCGTTTGGGTGTTGCTGAACATATCCAAGAAAATGCCCGTATTTTCGATTTTCAATTATCCCCCCAAGACTATCAAAAAATTGATCATGTCTTGCAAAAATCCCAGGATTTATTGCAGTTAATCGGTGATTGCGGTGATGAATACCGTCGTTAAGTAGGTAGGTGTTAAAAATTGTCAGCTTTCCCCCCTTATTAAGGGGGGACTAAGGGGGGATCGGCACCCCCCTTATCAAGGGGGGCAGGGGGGATCGGCACACCCCTTATCAAGGACTGATAACTGATTACTGATAACTGATAACTGAAAAGAGGCTAATGATGAGATTTGAACAACCAATCCCCGATGATCCCGCTAATCAATGGCGCTATCAATTAGATCAATTCGTGCAAGAAAATCAACAGGAATTAGCCGGTTTAATGTGGGGTTTACTCTCGGAATGGGGAGAAGATTCTCAAGAAACCCTGGGCATCGATCTTAAACCTCAGCCCCATTTTGTCTGTTGTTCTAGGGAGGCTCTAGAGAAATTAAATCGCCAGGTTAATCGCAAAATTCAAGAGATGCTTGGGATTATTTACCGCTATAATCCCAGGGAAGAAGTGGCTATAGTTGCTATTGGTGATGGTCAGGTAAAATTGATTTATTTTCAACCCGATCTTTCCCCTCCTGAATGTTTTGATCGCCTCGAAGTGGATCTCGATACCCTCATTCAACAGTTAGAGTCCAAAATGCTGGCGGAAATCCAATCTTTCCCAATTTGATGCCGATTGCCAGCGCAAAAAGTTGGCAGGTTGTCCCACCGATAAACCCGCTAATCCGATCGCTTTTCTGGGGGATTCTGTCCCTAGAAGAATCGCCGTTTCTAAATTACATATTCCCCAGTTAACTAAATTGGCTACTCCCTGTAATAAGGGTAAGGTTGTCCCCGCTAAAGTACCGTCAAAAAGTCTTGCTGTTCCCTGTTTAACTTCAATTTCTCTCTCATCCCAGGGATAGACACCATCTTCTAAACCGATCGGCGCTAAAGCATCACTAACTAAGAAAATTCCTCGATGATAATTACTGGCTTTTAGTAATAATTCTATCATGGTTGGATGGATGTGTTGACCATCGGCAATTAACCCACAATAGACATCGCGATTGATAATTGCTTCCCCTAATAACCCCGGTTGACGATGGTGTAAAGGAGGCATGGCATTAAAGGCATGAGTAACCATTTTTGCCCCCTGTAAAAAGGCTTTTTTGGCTATTTCTTGACTCGCTTGCGAATGTCCTAAACTGACGGTAATCCCTCGATCGCTTAAGTATTTAATCACCGTACCGCTACTATCTAATTCTGGGGCTAGGGTGATAATTTTTACGATCGATAAGTAGTCCCCAAAGATTTTATCTACTGTTTCTATACTTGGGTTTAAAAGATATTGGGCTGGATGCGCCCCCCTTTTTTCATAGTTTAAAAATGGTCCCTCTAAATGTACTCCTAAAACCTGCGCGCTCGCTCGATTTTCCTGTTTCTGTTTCTCGATATATTTGGCAATTACTGAGAGGGATTTTTGAAATTTCTCCACAGACGTGGTTACTAAGGTGGGCAGATAACCATCAATTCCTTGATTCTCAAGATAATCGCTAATCTTATCTAACTTTTCTAGATCTGTTATTTCTAAGTCGGGAAATGCTAATCCTAACCCTCCGTTGATCTGTAAATCTACTCCTCCCAACGATAGCCAATCCCCTTCCATATCGATAATCTTTTCCCCTCTTGTCTTTCCCCCCATCTCCCTTATCCTCTCAATCTTTCCAGCAGCATTTATCTCTATTTGTTGTCGATCCTGATGGGCGGGAATTCTAGCGTTAATTAGGGTTATCATAGAAGCAGAAAACTAATTTTTTTTATTATAATCTCAAAAAAAAACTTTTTTTTTGATAATGCTTGACAAGTGGGCATTTTTTTGAGATACTTTTTTATATAATGGGAATCTTTGCGTTTAATGATGCACACTTACATCCGATTATATAAAAACTCATCATAAAAAAATAATACCATAACCTGTCCGCTCCCTGCCCAGAGATTGCAAAAATACTTTACAAAACAATTAAGTAGGGAGGCACAATTATTTGTAGGATGGGTTAGCGGTAGCGTAACATGAGCGGGAGTTGGGTTTCATGCTTCAACCCAACCTACGTTCATCTTATATTTAATTCCACCCACCTACTTACAGCCTTTCTCCCGCAGTTCCGGCGTTCCCCAAAACCAGTGACTGTCAGAGGGAAAGCTTTGTCCTATAATAAAATTAAGACCTTATAAAAACTGCTTTTTTAGCGATAAAAGAGTAGCAATCTCAGCAATTAGAGAGGGGTGTGTGTTTTTTAAAAAAATAGGGAAACAGACTCAAGAACCGCGTCGTATTATTATCGGAGATGTGCATGGCAGTTTTCAGACACTTTTGCGACTATTAAACCGAGTTGCTCCCGATAGTGAGGATGAGGTTTATTTTCTGGGGGATTTAATCGATCGAGGACAGCAGAGCTTGGAAGTGGTGGATTTTGTCATCAAAAATAACTACCAATGTCTCCTAGGAAATCATGAATATATGCTCTTAAAAGCTCTGGCAGGAAAAGAAGTTTCTGAAAAATGGTTTAACGGCTGGATCGAGAGTGGCGGGGCGGCGACACTACTAAGTTATAATAACAATATACCCGCCGAGCATATTAATTGGTTTCAATCCCTACCCGCTTATTTAGACCTAGGAGATATTTGGTTAGTTCATGCGGGAGTACAACCAGAATATCCCCTTGAACAGCAAACAAACGAGCAGTTTTGTTGGATTAGAAACGAATTTCATACCATGACCCAACCCTATTTCAAGGATAAACTAATTATCACAGGTCATACTTTAACCTTTACCTTTCCCGATGTCAAACCGGGACAACTAGCTCGCGGCAGCGGTTGGCTAGACATTGAAACTGGGGTTTATCATCCTCAAAGTGGTTGGTTAACTGCTTTAGATTGGACAAATCAATTAGTTTATCAAGTGCAGTCTCAAAATAAAAATTGTCGCACGATCCCTTTAGAAAAAGCCGTGGTTAATCTAGATATTGACAAGATTTCTCGTTACTCCTCCAGGGAAAGCTCATCTAAATTTCTGAATATTTAATGGTGATCAGAAAAGAGAAGCGATAAAATCGGAAGGATCGGTTAAAATAGTTGATAATCTGATTAATAGCCTTTTCTAATGACCCTTGCACTCTTATACCAAGCCTTCATCGAAACAATTCAACATCCTGACCCTGAGATAAATCTAGCTCGGGCAGCCCTACAAATAGCCAATTTTGAATATCCGCACCTCAATATTGATCACTATTTAAATAGAATAAATTTAATGGCTGAGGAGGTAAAAAAACGTTTACCCGATAGATTATATCCTTTAAAAATAGTCAAGATTATCAATCAATATTTGTTTGAAGATTTACAATTTAATGGTAATACCCAAGAATACTATGACCCCCGCAATAGCTACTTAAATGATGTAATCGATCGCCGCACAGGTATTCCGCTCACTCTCTCGATTATCTATTTAGAGATTGCCAAACAGATCGATTTTCCCATGGTAGGAATTGGTATGCCGGGCCATTTTATTATCCGTCCCGATTTCGAGGAAGTGGAAATTTTTGTCGATCCCTTTCACGGTGGTGAAATCTTATTTAAACAGGACTGTCAAGAAAGATTAAGTCAGGTTTATCAACAGCCAGTTAAATTAGAAGAACATTTTCTCAATATTGCTACCAATCAGCAAATTTTGTTACGTTTGTTGACTAATTTAAAATATATTTACCTGAATCGTCAACAATGGTCTCAGACAATTCGGACAATAGATCTGCTACTTTTGCTCATTCCTAATCATCCCTTAGAGCTGCGCGATCGAGGTTTAGTTTACTATCAAATTGGACAATTCAGCCAAGCGCAACAGGATTTAGGCTTCTATCTTGCTCTCCTACCCAACGCCCAAGATGCGGAATCAATTCGGCAATTATTGCAAAAAATTAACTCTTAAGTCATCAGCCTGATCAGTTATCAGTGATCAGTTAACGGTATTAAATGAGGAGTATTAAATGACATTAATAGTGCTATCTTTTCACTGATTACTGATTACTGATTACTGATTACTGAAAAATCCCCCAACCTTTTACTGATAACTGATAACTAAGATGACTATTAGCCCTTCCGTAACCGCAAAAAAACTCAAAATCGGTCAACTGCGAAAAGTCCATCATATCGCTTTCAACGTCAAAGATATGGATGCCTCTCGTCATTTTTATGGGGAAATATTAGGCTTAGAGGAATTAAAGGGGGAAAAAATTCCCACCACCTTAAAAGAATTAGTTGCCCAGGGAAAAGTGGCCAATTTTATCACCCCCGATGGTACAGTAAGCTGTTAAGCATTTAAATTGCTTGTTGAGACGAGGCAAGAGGCAAGAGGCAAGAGGCAACAGTAAAGGGATTGGGGGAGATTCGGCTAATCTTAAGAATAAGTGCTTTAAATGCGTCTTAGCTTAATTGACCTATTTGGGGAACCAGATTTAAACCCTCCCGACGACAATCCCGAAATCGCTTTTACCCGTGCCAACTATTTAGCCTTCGATATTGCCCCCGAAGGCTTCGATTTTGCCCTAGAAGTGCTACAAAGTCAGGGAATTACTATTGCTAGTGGACCCGTGACCCGTCCGACTGGCAGGGGGGTTTACTTCTACGATCCCGATGGCTTTATCGTCGAAATTCGCTGTGATCCCGCATTTTAACGACTCAGAGGACGAAAACTGCGACTAAAAACCAGAAAAGTTAGGATAATCGCTAATATAATCGCCGTTATCGCAATTAGAGGCAGAGAAATCTGTTTAACAGCGATCGCCAAAAAAGCCCAGATAAACACACCGATAAAAGCCCGATCTTTTCGGTTTAAACCGACTAAAATTGCGATTATCGCCCCGATAACCAGAATTATTACCGTCCAGATCTGGTCAGTTAGACCCCATGGCTGCCAGTCGATCCAATCTAGCACCGAAGCGACGTTGACAATCGTGGCTAGGGTAATCCAAGCGAAATAGATACTAATAGGAGCATTAACCAATAAACCCTGTTTACGATTGACAATAAAGCGATTAATTTCTAAGCGGAGATAAAGCCGGATGAGAGAAATTAAAATGCCTAGCATTGCCAGTAAAGACAGGGCAAAAAAACGGGATTGAAAGAGAATTACCCAGAGAATCTGACAAGCACTAGCGATGGCTAATTCGTAGCCTAACCGACGCAAACGCGGTTCAGTTTTATTGAAAGCCAAAGCTTGGTAAATTCCCAGACTAATTAAACCCAGATAGATTAATCCCCAGATAGCAAAAGCATAATTAGCGGGAATAATTAAGACATCTTGAAAAACTGTATTCGAGATAGCCCCGATATTTTCGCCGTTGAGAGGGAAAATATTAGCGAAAATATTGGTGATAAAAGCCCCTAGAATAGCAAATAAATTTAGTTCTTGTCGGAGACGATCTCGATCAAAATTCATAGGTCAATCAAAGATGGAAAACATCATTTCGCCCTGAGCGGCCAATTGCCCATCGACTCTTGCTTCCCCTTGCATTTTAGCAATTTTATTCATCTTGAAGGATAATAATTCCACCGTCATGATCAATTGATCCCCCGGCACCACAGGACGACGAAAACGGGTTTTATCAATGCCAGCGAAGGCAAAAAATTTACCTTTCATCCCGGGTAATTGGGTCAAAATCACTCCCCCCACTTGGGCCATGGATTCAACAATTAACACCCCCGGCATCAAGGGACGATTGGGAATATGACCGGGGAAAAAAGGCTCGTTGATCGTGACATTTTTTAGGCCAACGGCCTTTTGACCGGGTACATAGTCAATAATACGATCAACTAGGGCAAAGGGATAACGATGGGGCAGTAGTTGGCGAATTTCCTCGACGGTAAAGGTAGTTTTTATGACTGGTTCCAACTCGGTTAAGGCTTCGGTAACGATGGTCATGCAAGTCAAAAATTACAAGTGAGATCAGATATTATCTCATAATCAGTTATCAGTTATCAGTGATCACTGATCAGATGAACGTAGGTTGGGTTGAAGCATGAAACCCAACGCCCGCTCATGTTACGCTACCGCTAATCCATCCTACAAATAATTGTGCCTCCCTACTTAGGGTCTGCTGAAAAAGTTTATTGGTGGGGTTAGGAGTCAGGAGTCGGTCGTCGGTCGTCAGTCGGGGAAGTCAGAATAACAGAATGACCTCGCACGTCTGGAAGCGGAACCCTTCGAGATCGAAGAGCGAAAGTGCAAGGGTTTTGAGTCCCTCGGATCGATTTCTCAACGTTTGTTTCTGGCAC
>NZ_JADBSZ010000197.1:0-6150 GCF_020246425.1 Microcystis sp. M079S1 | reverse complement strand
TGGCTCTTCGTTACTTGTTATGGTTCGATAGGGGGGCATAAATCGACTAAATCCTTATCTGGCAAGAGACTTAATTGATTAGTTCGCTCTAGAGCAAAAACAATTGACAAAAATCGCTAAATGCCTTTCTATATAAGGGTTCCATCCCTTATAACCCCCGTCCATTGCATAACACAAACCGAAGAGCCCAATCCCTAATAGGGTTTAAGATTAATTGGAACATAATTTCTTGGGATTCCCCAGATTCCATTTCAAGTTTCAATCCCTAATAGGGTTTAAGATTAATTGGAACAACCGATAAGGATCCTTCTCATCCCGAATATCCTGTTTCAATCCCTAATAGGGTTTAAGATTAATTGGAACTAGGAGGCTGGTAGCCGAGGGGCAGGGAAGTCGGTTTCAATCCCTAATAGGGTTTAAGATTAATTGGAACAATCAAGTCAATCTTCCCCGCATAACCTTGAGCCGTTTCAATCCCTAATAGGGTTTAAGATTAATTGGAACGATGGTCAGCCGGCGGGATTGGCCCGAAAGCTGCCGTTTCAATCCCTAATAGGGTTTAAGATTAATTGGAACGCAATTAGAGCAGAGATTAAAAGATATTGATAAGTTTCAATCCCTAATAGGGTTTAAGATTAATTGGAACAGGAGATCAAAGTGAACACGCTAGAAACTAAATTAGTTTCAATCCCTAATAGGGTTTAAGATTAATTGGAACCCCGAACTTGACTCCCTACCCCCGCCGCCCTTGCCCGTTTCAATCCCTAATAGGGTTTAAGATTAATTGGAACTCTGTGCTAGATTTTCTTAAAAATAGCTTTCCTGGGTTTCAATCCCTAATAGGGTTTAAGATTAATTGGAACGATACCACTTTTCACCCGCCGCATAGGCTGCCACAGCTGCAGTTTCAATCCCTAATAGGGTTTAAGATTAATTGGAACGCTCTCTTTCTAAAGATGGAGAGTCTTTAGGCTTGTTTCAATCCCTAATAGGGTTTAAGATTAATTGGAACAAGGAGGCTATCGAAGTCGGGCTAGAGAGATTTGTGTTTCAATCCCTAATAGGGTTTAAGATTAATTGGAACTCTGACAATTGAAAGCGCGGATGCAATCACTACTCCGGTGTTTCAATCCCTAATAGGGTTTAAGATTAATTGGAACTCCGATAATTTTGTGTACATCCCCCTTACCTGATTGTTTCAATCCCTAATAGGGTTTAAGATTAATTGGAACATAGAAACGTATATCAAAGTTGGCGGAGTTTATCGTTTCAATCCCTAATAGGGTTTAAGATTAATTGGAACGATTTAATCGGGCTATCGCTCCTGATAGTTGGCAGTTTCAATCCCTAATAGGGTTTAAGATTAATTGGAACTGCATTTATCCTAGCCTGCGTTTTCTCCAATTCTGTTTCAATCCCTAATAGGGTTTAAGATTAATTGGAACTTATTTTGTTTTTTCTAATTCTAGGACACGCCCTGTTTCAATCCCTAATAGGGTTTAAGATTAATTGGAACGACAACAGAAATGTTGCAATCGATAAAATCTATGGGTTTCAATCCCTAATAGGGTTTAAGATTAATTGGAACTTCTGGTTTTCCGTGAATGTTTATACTTACATTGTTTCAATCCCTAATAGGGTTTAAGATTAATTGGAACAATACAGCCCTTCTAGGATATAATTCGCAATAAGAGGTTTCAATCCCTAATAGGGTTTAAGATTAATTGGAACTCACCAAACCTGAGATAGTAGAAGTTGAATCAGAGTTTCAATCCCTAATAGGGTTTAAGATTAATTGGAACTAGTGGGAGAATCAGGTATATTAGAAATGTAAACAAGTTTCAATCCCTAATAGGGTTTAAGATTAATTGGAACAGGGCAAACGCTTGCCAGCAGATAATCTAATCTAATCCATTGTTTCAATCCCTAATAGGGTTTAAGATTAATTGGAACAGGAAAGCGGAGGGATTGATCGAGCCGGCCATCACCGTTTCAATCCCTAATAGGGTTTAAGATTAATTGGAACCCGAAAAATTTCCCTCTCAAGTTTCAATGGATGAGTTTGTTTCAATCCCTAATAGGGTTTAAGATTAATTGGAACATGAATGCACTTTTGTAAAGCTGCCTTCATTATAAAATCCATGTTTCAATCCCTAATAGGGTTTAAGATTAATTGGAACCGGGCAAAAAATTGGATATTTGGGAAATACCGGGAGCAGGTTTCAATCCCTAATAGGGTTTAAGATTAATTGGAACTTGTAAAATGTATGATTAGAGTCGGAATTAAAGAAGTTTCAATCCCTAATAGGGTTTAAGATTAATTGGAACGATCGTTGTCGAGACTTGATTGATTTTGGAAGCGAATGTTTCAATCCCTAATAGGGTTTAAGATTAATTGGAACTTAATGGCGGCTTACGGATTGAGAAATCATGAAGTATTTGTTTCAATCCCTAATAGGGTTTAAGATTAATTGGAACAATCCGTATCTCTAACCAAGCTTCCTAAGCTAGTGAGTTTCAATCCCTAATAGGGTTTAAGATTAATTGGAACCATAGTTGCTACTACCGGGATTAAAAGGCAAATCGTTTCAATCCCTAATAGGGTTTAAGATTAATTGGAACGAATTGCCAAACTGCACGGGAAAAAACAACTCTGTTTCAATCCCTAATAGGGTTTAAGATTAATTGGAACATATCAAAAAAGCAATTAAAGATTTATCTACTGATGTTTCAATCCCTAATAGGGTTTAAGATTAATTGGAACCTTTTGTCACTCGATCGCTGTTTGGAATTTGTCAGTTTCAATCCCTAATAGGGTTTAAGATTAATTGGAACATTTTTCTAGGTGAAATCAGGATTTAGGGTTTGCCGTTTCAATCCCTAATAGGGTTTAAGATTAATTGGAACCGAGATTCTGTCACATCTCCCGTGGCTTCTAGGTAGATAGTTTCAATCCCTAATAGGGTTTAAGATTAATTGGAACCGCCCAGTGGTAAAAGCCGTACGCTATGGGATTTTCAAGGTTCCGTTGCGCCGCACCCGCAATAAACCAATCATACAGCAAGTGACCCAGTTCTTCAAGACCCCGCAAAACCTTACGGGATAAGGTGCGCCCCGCGTTGGAAAGGAAAATCATCTCGAATCTATATTCCATAAGCTTTTCAGCCACCAGATAATAGTTAAGGATTTTTACAGCTACCCGGAAGCGCAACCGAGCTAAACAAAAAAAATTGTATTATCCCGGGGTAACTCACCACCGATACGTTCCACTTTACCCCGACAACAGGCGCAGAGAAAATAAAAGCGGATGCTATCGGTATCGGGTTTGATCAACTTACTCAAGCGCCCGCGCAGCTTGGCGTACTGGGTATCGGTGAGATCGCACTCAAAAACACTATACTGCACCCGTTGGCCGTAGGACTTTAACGTATTGTGAATTTTGGTTCGTCGCTTATCGTCGGAAATGTCGTAACTGACAACAAAATACATGACCGCCTCTACCTACTTTAAAATCAAGGGTGGATACTTATCCGTCTCGTCCATCAGATATTTCGCCATTAGTCGGGCCTGAATCTCGAAAGCTTCTTGATAAGTACACTGTTTACCCATTACCGGATGCTTAAACTTGGATTGTTTCTTCTGTTCGTACAAGCGCAGGAAAATCTGTAATCCCTCTCTCGTCAAGGAAACCGCACCGCTTAAGGGTTCGGTGGTGAAATGTTCGGGGGTAAGATAAGGATGATTGACCCCATTGAGAACCACGGCATCAACGACGATCGCTCTAAATTCTTCCATCAGATCTAGTGCCAGCGAGGGGCGACCGTAGCGTTGATAGTGAAGATAACCGAGATAGGGGTCAAAACCGACCAAATTGATCGCACTCTGCACGTCATGGCGCAATAACGCATAACCCAGACTCAAAAGAGAATTGACCGGATCTCGCGGGGGGCGACGGTTACGCGAGGTAAAGGTAAAAGTATCGCCGAGAATTAGGGAATCAAAACAACTGAAATAGGCTGCGCTTCCCGCTCCCTCTAACCCCCGGAGAGAATCGATCGCCGAGGTTGTTTCGATCGAGCCGATCGCTGCTTCCAAACAAGCGATCGCAGTTTGTAAATCCAACTCTTTTCGATCGCGTTGACGACGGAGCAGAATGTTGCGGTAATTCTTCAGCTTGCCGCGGACGAATCCCCGCACTAATTGAATGGCTTTCGGAGAATCGCCGGCGGCCTGCCATTGCGCTCGACGAACGAAAATATTTTTGGTCATCTCCGGTTCCAATCTACCGAGATAGCGTCCGGTGGATGTGACGAAACTGAGCGGAATATGACGTTCCAACAATTCGATCACCAATGCGGGAGAAACTGAACCCCGTCCGAAAATCACCACTCCTTCCACGTTCAATAGAGGTACATCGAGGATCGTTTCCTTGGATGCTTTGACCGTTAAACGCTCGTCATTTTTGCCGAGAAATGCGTCTTCTCTTGTCACATATACCGTTCCCATATTTTTTAGTCTTCCTCTCGATATCGTTGGACTTTTTCGGTTAATCGGGGCAAGCAGCGATCGAACAAACTGCATCCCTTGCAGCGGGGAGAATAGACCGCCGGGGGCATTTTTCCCGTCTGGATCAGGGTTTCAACTGCTCGGATCGTAGCGATCGCCCGTTGCCGTAGAGCAAGATCGATCGCCACCGGTTGACGCTGGTGAGAACTGGCATAGTAGATATAGCCGGTATCTAGCCTTTTTCCAGTCATTTCTTCCAAACACAGAGCTTGAGCGCACACCTGCAACTCGTCGTTATCCCATTCGCCTTTACTGCCCCGTTTGTATTCCACGGGGATAAATTCGCCATCCTGGGACTCGATCAGATCGGCTTTACCGATGAGACGGTAATTATCTGATTTAAGCCAGATCGCCCGAATTTGCCATATTTCCTCGCGGTTTGCCGCCCCGACGGTGTGAACTCGCTCGTGTAAATTTGTTCCCTCGATCGTGTAGCTATTATCGAGAAATTCCCCGGCGACGAACATTCTCCAACAACGGTGGGGACAGTAGGCGTAATGGTTGAGAGCGGCGATCGGTATGTAATCAGATTCATCCATAACTATCTTTTATCCTTAGAAATTCTGCGAGTCATCCCCATCCCCATGGTGGTTTTCCGTCCCACTCCCGCATAGAGGGCAAAATCCGCCAGTGCATTAATCGCTTTAATCTTTGCGGGTTCCACCTCTCCCAAAAGACGATAGTGAATCTCACCCACACAACCGATCGAATGGTTTTTATAGGCTTCGTCGGCTAATTTCGTTTGAATATCGAAGAAACTGGGGAAAATCGACTCTAGGGCAATAGAATCGAAGGGGATAGCGCTATAGCGATTCCAACGATTGAGAAGGCTATTAAACACCAGTTCCCGCGTCGGTAAGGCACTATCGAATTTTCCCTGCCGGAAGGTGACGGGGGTAGCGAAAAGGAAATTAAATTCCCGATTCGTTTCCGAGGCGTTTTCATACAGGTATTGATAAGTACAAGAGTTCGCCCAGGGTTGAACCGATTGCGGGGTGGCGAGGACGCTGGTGATAACCAGATCGGCGGAACCGAGATGCCAGGGTTGTTTTGGATTGAGATTCAACCAGAGCGAAGTTAATTTACCAAATAATCGGTCATCGAGCAGAGAAATCCGCCACCAGCAGGGAGTTTCGGGGGCGATCTCCCGTTCGTGTCGCCACTGCGGGGAATTTATCGTTTTTCCCCCGGATTGCATCTGTAGTGGCGATAAGGTAAAAGCTTTATCTGCCTCGGCTGCGTGTAGAATTTTCCCTAATTCCTGATCAACACTACTGACAAGGGTAAGGAATAGCGCATGAAGGTGTCGTCCGGTGAGAAAATTCGGATAGATCGGCGATCGGGGTGTGAGATTGAGAACGAGACTGTAGGGCATTAAGTAGCTGGTTATAATTAAATTAAAAATGGACTTTAGCTTCGATCCCCCCTGCCCCCCTTGATAAGGGTAGGGCTGTTTCATTCTCCCATCAGAATATCAAAAGTAAAAGCGATCACTGTCAGGTAAAATGAGAAGTGAACGCGAACTTTTGAAAGATATGTTGAGCTTAATAGAAAAACTAAAACAAGTCAAGGACTTTCGGAAAG
>NZ_JADBSZ010000196.1:0-25426 GCF_020246425.1 Microcystis sp. M079S1 | reverse complement strand
GGTGTATTCTTGCAGTAACCAATTATTCTCTGAGGTTTTGCTATAGGATTCTATTAGTATCTCCCCTTGACTGACGAGAAGATATTGGTTTAATTGGGGTATAGAACGATAATAACGAAATTTATCACCCCGATCATAACCGGAGGTGGAAGGAGATAAAACTTCGATAATTAGGCAGGGATTTAAAATTTCATCGTTGCGATTATCACTAAATAATGGTTCCCCGGCAATGAGCATTAAATCTGGGTATAAACCGCGATTATACTGGGGTATCCATAGACGCAGATCGCTAGATTGAAGACGATAATTAGTTCCTCTTAAAGCTAATTTAAGCAGGACAATAAGATTAATGAGAATACTATTATGATTGATGCTTCCCCCTGTCATCTCGATAATTTCCCCGTCGTGATATTCGTGTTTAACCTCGGCTATGGTTTCTAAATTACGATATTCTTCTAAGCTGAGGGTTTTGGGAGGAGATTGAGTCAACATTTTTCCAGATTAGAGATTATTTTATTTAATCATAACACAATTAATGCTACCCATTTAATTCTAATTCCCCTTGAAGAAAATCAATAAATTGTCTAGCAGTTCTTCCCGATCGCCCATTATGTTGGGTTGCCCATTGTTTGGCACGAAATTCTAATTCTTCTAAGCTAATTTTTAATTTAGCTAAACTGGCTAAATGACGCACTATTTCCAAATATTTTTCTTGATTAGCCGGTTCAAAAGTGAGGGTTAAACCAAAGCGATCACTAAAGGATAATTTTTCTTGTACTGTGTCCCAATTATGCACTTCATCACTATCTTTTGGTTGTGGTCGATCCGCAAAAAATTCTCTGACTAAATGTCGGCGATTAGAAGTGGCATAAACTACGACATTTTTCGGTCTAGCGGTGACGCTTCCCTCTAAAACAACCTTTAAAGCTTTAAAAGCTTCATCGTCTTCTTCAAAGGATAAATCATCGACAAAGATAATAAATTTTTGGGGCAAATCTCGCAGGATTTCAATAATTAATGGTAGGTCTTTTAATTGCGATTTTGCCACTTCAATTAAGCGCAATCCTTGGCTATGGTATTTTTGCAATAATCCCTTAACCAGAGAGGATTTTCCCGAACCACGGCTGCCATAGAGTAAAACATTTAAAGCGGGATAACCTGCCAATAAAAACTCAGTGTTTTTAATCAAGGTTTCCTTGGGCATTTCATAACCGACTATTTCTTGAATCTGCACGGGATCGGGATGAGTAATTCCTTGTAATCTGCCTTCTTGCCACCTTAAAGCTTGATAACGGGCAAAAATTCCTGTACCACACTCACGATAATAATCGGCTAGATCTTCGACTAATTCCGTCCAATTTAAACCAGAATGCAGGAAACTTTCTAATTTATTGTCCACTTCCCAAGCGGGGAAAATTAGAAATTTAATTTGTTCAAAAACTGTCGAATTACTTAAGCTATAAATGCTAGAATTATAAAGAGATTGGAGGATAGATAAATCCTGTTTAACGCCATTAATTAAAGATTCGGGTAACTCCCCAACACTTTTTTTCTGTACCTGTTGACTAAAGGGATTATCATCTAATAAAATTTGTTCGACTAGAAAATCATTCCAACTGATATTTTTAGATGCTAAAGCTTGAAACCATTGACCATAAGCTTTGAGAAAATCGGCGATATTATCCGTAGATAATAGGGTAATAAATGCCTTGCCAATAGCATGATCAAAAACCCCTTGATACAAAACTAACAAGCTGACTTTTTGGTAAATTTCAGAGATCATTTTTTATTCTCCACTAATAACTAATATTTCACTGCCGCCTTTTGGTAATTCCTAATCCGATTTAATAATTGCCGTCCTGTAGCCGAGGGAATGCCAATCAGTTATTATTCTATCAAGATAGGGTAATCTCTGCAAGATTAAGATTAAAAAAGGGAAAATGCGTAGCGACTAATTCCCTGGATTTCTTGAATTGATTCTCAGTTATCTTCATGGTGAGGTGCAAAGTTTTCGTTTTGGGGAGACGGTTGATGATACCCTGTCAGGTTACACTTCCTCTTGATGAGAAACACTGTATTTAATAAAATTTAACCAATCTTGGATTTCCTGTCCTAACCAGAGACATTCATCCTCGCGGAGATTCTGACCGATAAGATAATAATTTTTAGCCGTCCGCAGACGAATCTGATAGTTACCTTCTGTGCCATTGCTATGGAGAAAAATACCCCATAAATTTTGAGTTTTAAAAGCAAATTTTTTGTAGATAAAATTGAAGATTTTATATTTAATTAAAACTTCTTGAGGGGTAAGAATTAATTGCATCTCACGCAAACAAATAAAACCAATTAGAGCTAAAATAAAGGTAAGAATCGGGGAGATAAAGATACTGACAGTAAGGACAATCGCCAAAGACCAGAGGGTAGGTGCATCGGAAGGTAGCTTAATTTTAGGGGGTAAATTAATCTCTAAATTATCCCGGTGTTTAGCGATACGGATGGAACTGTGGGGAGGTTTTGGTAATTTCTTAGGATCGATTAAACTTGAGGCTTGGCGATAGTAGGGATGTTGGAGAAATTTCAGAGCTTCTCTGGCACTTTTAAACCGCTTTTCTACCGCTATATCGGTCATAGTTTCTAACCAATCGATTAAATCATCATCAATTGTCACCAGTTGGCGAAATTGAATTTTAGAGTCGCGGTGGGGCAATTCTATCGGGACAATTCCCGTCAATAAATGAATTAAAGTCATACCCAAGGCATATAAATCAGAACTGGGAACCGCCCGGCCCCAAAATTGTTCTAGGGGTGCATAACCACTCGTCCCCACCACGGTAAAAGTAACTCCCGTCACTGCACCGCGGGACTGGACTGCCCCAAAATCTACTAAATAAACGTTATTTTCCGAGTTAATAATTAAATTACTAGGTTTAATATCTCGATGTAATACTGGGGGCGATAATTCATGCAAATAGATGAGAATTTCGAGAACTTCTTGGGCAATAGTCCGAATTACCGTAGCGGTGAAACGTTGCCCCCTTTCTAAGCGATCGCTTAGAGATTCTCCGGGTATATAATCTTGTACAAGCACAAACCAAGGAATCCCGTCACCTTGATTTTTATCGAGGGAAAAATAATCGCGATAGCGGGGAATACGGGGATGATGGAGAGAAGCTAAGACGGCTGCCTCCCGTTCAAATAATTTTAATTCTTCCCACTCCATCTGGGGACTAAAAGCGAGGAGTTTAATAATTACCGATTCCTGGGATAATACATCGATAGCTAACCAAGTTTGACGACCGATAGCGGTATTGCCTAGGCGTTGTTGCAGTTGGTAACGTTCAGCTAAAAGAGAATCAGAAGTAAAGGTCATAGTGGCTTTTCCCTTATTTAGACCTGTTTTTTTTCAGGAAAACTGCTGGCTGGTACTAATTAATATCGATTTGTTTTTTTGCTGTCCAACAAAGGGCAATTCCTTTTTCTTTATAGGAAGATTCTCCGACAAAGATAGGATATAATTCAGATTCCCCACGATAGATAATTTCCTGACCATCAAATCCTAGAAAAATCGGTTGATTGGGTTGAATTGCCTGATAATCTCGTTGAAGAATCTGAGGATGTAACATGGCTTTAATTTCACCCTGTTCATTCCTAGGATAATCGATCGAGCCTAAACGTTGGTAAACTGTTAGGGATTCGCTGAAAGTATCGAGATGGGCAGCCAGATAATTTTCCTGTTCGATGTAGTCTAGGATTTGATAGATGAGTGTTTCGGTTTGACGAAAAAGATAGGGACAGATGACACCATGGTTAACCGGACCGATTTCGAGGGTAAAAGCTAGGGGACAAATTCCTTTCAGAAAATGATTTTCTTCCTCGCTGACGGGATGATAAATTAAGCGCACATCAGGATTAATTTTAGTCAGATAGGTAAAGAGTTTTAATAGCCAAGGATGGGGATTAGAATAAATAATTGCCAGCATCATGTTAGATGTGGTGCTGTGAATATCGATTAATAAATCAATGGATTTTTCTCGGATTTCTTTGACTATTTTTTTGGCTCGTTTTTGTTCGTATTGCTGACAATCGGGATTAACTAAATCTTTTTGGTTAAAACAACGATTTAAATCCGTATCGATATATCTAAACCGTTGCTTTAGGGCTAAGGGATTAGCGATGAGACTGTGGGATTGAAAACTGCTGCGAGCAATAAGATTAGGTGACTTTTGCAGGTATTTAACCAAATAAGCGGGAGTTAGTTCATTGCCATGCACACCGGCAATTAAAGCCAGATTTTTAATAGTAGTTTTCTGCTCGATCATTTTTTATAATTTTTGAGAAGTTAAGTGGGTGGGTGGAATTAAATATAAGATGAACGTAGGTTGGGTTGAAGCATGAAACCCAACGCCCGATTATGTTACGCTACCGCTAACCCATCCTACAAATAATTGTGCCTCCCTACTTATAATTATTTATGGTTTGCGGCAAAAAGTTTGTTGGTGGGGTTAGGAGTCGGTCGTCGGTCGTCAGAAGATTATTTTTATTTATTCTTCCCACACCCCACACCCCACACCCCACCCCTATAACTGATTTAGAAAAACCAACCGTAGGAATGAAGACCTTTACCTAAAAGATTCACCCCTAAATAACATACCCAAACCACAACAAAACCACTGGCCGCTAGAATAGCTGGTTTTCTTCCCTGCCATCCCCGGGTAATGCGCGCATGGAGATAAGCGGCAAACACTAACCAAGTGATTAGCGCCCAAGTTTCTTTCGGATCCCAACTCCAATAGGAACCCCAAGCTTCATTCGCCCAAACCGCCCCGGCGATGATACCGATAGTGAGAAGAGGAAAACCGAGACCAATGACCCGATAACTGATATTATCGAGGGTTTCCGCCAAGCTAAGACGTTGGGGCGAAAGGGTCGTCATCGCTGTTAAGGTGGGAGTTAAAAGGGCGGTTGTGCCACTGTTAGCCGTTTCCAGGAAAATTGGGGCGGAAAGAGTGGTAGATAACTTATTTTGCAGACGATATGCCCCCGTACCCACGGAACTGCCTTTTAACTCAATATTTTGACCTCTAGTGACGATCAAAAAAGCGATCGCCATCAGGGAACCCACCATCAAAGCAGCATAACTTAACATCATGACGCTAACGTGCATCATCAACCAATTCGATTTTAAAGCCGGAACCAAGGGTGCCGAAGTTTGCATTTCCCCGGGTAAGGACAAAGTGGCAAAAGCGGTAATCCCCATGGCTACAGGAGTCGTCACCACCCCCACCAGGCGACTGCGGCTATTGTACTCAGCAATTAAATGAACGGCAGTTACACCCCAAGCGAGAAAGAATAAAGATTCGTAAAGATTGCTAATGGGGAAATAACCCGCTTCTAACCAGCGCGCCCCCAATAAAGCGGCGATACAGAGGTTAGCGATGGCCACTCCCGTGCTGCCCAGGCCGGGCAACAAAGGTATGCTAGGAAAGGCTGCCCCGGCCCAATAAACCAGCATGGTTAAAAACAGGACTAAAAAAGAAGTGTTATCGAGAAAGTTCTCTAAGCTAACTAAATTCATGGGATTTCTCTCGTTTGTCGCTCGCTCGCTACCAAGTATTCCATCCTCTATCCTATCCCATCGGTAAGGCGATCGAGATAGGAAATTGTTAGTATGAACTTTGTATTTTCACTCTGACCCACCCTAAAAATTATGGCTAATCAAGAAGATAATCAATTTTCCTGGTCGCGTTGGCCGCGGTTAGGCAAAATTCTGCTCATTTGTTCTGGTGTTGCCGTTTTAGGCTATTTTCTTATCCCTCGTCCCTCAGAATTATCCAATATTCCCCTCGAACCCTACAGCGAATTTATCAGTAGAGTGGAACGGGGCGACATCAGTAATGTCAAAATTGGCAATCAAGTCATCTATTATCAATTAAAAAATCCTTTAGAATCCCTGCCTATTCCGGGTAATCCCCCCGTTAATACCCCAGAATCAAGTCATCCCTTTTACGGTGATTCTAGTTCTCTGGACAGCAAACCAAGCAGTAATCTAGTCTCCAGACGAGTCTTGGCCACGATTCCAGTCGATAACCCCCAATTACCCCAACTATTACAGCAAAAAGGCGTAATCTTCGAGGCGATTCCTGTGGCCGAAAACAGTTGGATCACCACTCTCCTCGCTTGGGTGGTTCCTCCCTTAATTTTAGTCGCCGCCATGCAGTTTCTGTTCTATCGCAACGATGACACGCGTAAATCGCTGCTTTTTAATAAAAATCTCGCTAAAGTTTACGGAGACGGCGAAAAATATCCGATTACCTTCAGTGATGTGGCCGGGGCCGAGGAAGCAAAAACCGAGTTAAAGGAAATTGTCGAATTTCTCAAGGATGCCGAGCGCTTTAATAAAATTGGGGCGCGTATTCCTAAAGGTGTTCTCTTGGTCGGACCGCCGGGGACGGGAAAAACCCTCTTAGCAAAAGCGGTCGCGGGGGAAGCGGGAGTGACGTTTTTTAGCATTTCGGCCTCGGAATTCGTGGAATTATTTGTCGGGACCGGGGCAGCCCGGGTGCGGGATCTATTTGCCCAAGCGAAGAAAAATGCCCCTAGCATCATTTTTATTGATGAATTGGACGCGATCGGTAAATCGAGAAGTTCGGGATCGGGAACTAGCGGCAGCAATGATGAGCGCGAGCAGACTTTAAACCAACTTTTGACAGAAATGGACGGTTTTAGCCCCAAAGAAGCCGTCGTCATCGTTTTAGCCGCCACCAATCGCCCAGAGACTCTTGATGCCGCTTTATTGCGTCCGGGGCGCTTTGATCGCCAAGTTTTGGTGGATCGTCCCGATTTAGCGGGAAGATTGGCAATTTTGGAAATATACGCCCAACGAGTCCAGATGGGTGAAGATGTTAACCTCAAAGCGATCGCCACCCAAACCCCCGGTTTTGCTGGTGCCGATTTAGCCAACCTCGTCAATGAGGCTGCTCTCTTGGCTGCCCGCAATAATCGGGAAAAAGTCAGTCAAATTGACTTTAAAGAGGCGATAGAAAGAGTTATCGCTGGCTTAGAAAAGAAAAGTCGCGTTTTATCGGAAAAAGAAAAGAAAATCGTCGCTTATCACGAAGTTGGCCATGCTTTAGTCGGTGCTGTCATGCCGGGAGGTGGTCGGGTGGAGAAAATTTCCATCGTTCCCCGGGGTTTATCCGCTTTGGGTTATACCCTGAAAATTCCCACGGAAGACCGTTTTTTGATGACAGAAACCGAATTTAAGGAACAAATTACTATGTTATTGGGCGGTCGGGCAGCCGAAGAATTAATCTTTGGCAGTGTCACTAATGGCGCTTCCGATGATTTACAAAGGGCGACGGATATTGCTGAAAGAATGGTGACAATGTATGGTATGAGTAAATCCCTGGGACCCCTAGCCTACGATAAAACAGGACAGGCTAATTTTTTAGGTAATAATCAGGGTAGTCCCCGCCGTTCGATCGGGGAAAATACGGCCAAAGCGATCGATGAAGAAGTTAAACAAATTATCGACGCTAGTTACCAAAAAGCCCTAGCAATTCTCAGTCACAACCGCAATTTATTAGAGTCCATTACTGCTAATCTTTTGACCACCGAAGTAATCGAAGGAGAAGAATTGCAAGAATTCTTAAATCAAGCGCAAATGGTCTGATCAATCCCCATAAATAGGGTCTGCTGAAAAAGTTTTTCGTGGGGACAGGGTGTGGGGTGTGGGGTGTGGGGAAGTGGGGAAGTGGGGAGAACAAAGCTGCCTTTTGCCTTTTGCCTCTCCTCATAACTAGGGTTTGCTGAATAAATAATCGAGAATATCTAACTTAAGGAGAAGACAGGATCAAAGCATTAGAAAATTGATATTTCCCTGCTTTGACGGTTAATTTGCCCTTTTTCCATGGCAAAGAAACGGGAGAGTTATCTCGACTTAAACTGTTATAAAGGGCGAAATTTTTTGACCAATCGTGCTTTTGACCGTTACGAATTAAAATCGGCAGTAGATTGATTTGATTATAGGTAAATTGTAAACTCTGCCCTTGACTGCCTTTAAATAAAACCCTGCCTTGCTTAATTTGAGTTAAATTTACTTGACTTTTTTGCTTAAATATGCTCTTGAAATTCTCATAACTACCCTGGGTTGCCGCTTCCCCCACTTCCAGAGCAAAACCCGCATAATTGTTACCTGTGGGTAAAGCTTGGTAGGTATTATCATCGGAATAAGGGGTATTAGGAATCTCGATCATTTCAGGAGAAGAAAGATTTATTAATCTCAGGGCTAACCAAGTTTTTTCTAATTGAATAAACCAGATATTATCATCTTTTTCTACCTTGGCAGTTTTCGGTAATTGCCAGAAAAAAGCTTGGTCTGCTGGACGTAACCAGATTAAAAGATTACGATATTGTCCGATTTCATCCCCGGGATTTTTGCCCGGTTTTACGCCATTTTTGCCAGTGTTAGCCACAAAAAAATCCACACCTTTGTGTTGATTAAAGGCCATTAATTTAAACGGGGCCACATCGCCATCGGGGAAAGTTCCCACCAGACTACCCATTTGATAACTAGCCCCGATAAATTGAGTTTCCCAATAACCCGGACTTTGATTATTGCCCGGTTTCCAGTTTTCATACAGGGGTTTACTGGCGAGAATTTCTACCGGTTTATTAAAGTTTTTTCGGGCTAATTCCATCACTGCCAAAGGAGGACGATAACCACTGGTAATTAGATAAAGAGAGTCCAATTCCGGGCGATTATTGGGGACGGGAGTATCACCAAAGTATAACCAAAAAGTGCGGGATGCACTCGATCGCATTACCCCATTACTACCACCATAATCGCGTTTTACAGGGCCCCCCCAACCACCGCGATAATATTTAACACTAGCGGCCATGGATAACCAATCTAAGGCCATTTTTGCCCATTGTTTAACTTCCGTATCTTGAGCAAAATCGTAGAGATTGAGATAGGGAGCAAAGGTATGACCGTGATAAACTTCTGAATCCCATTCTCCCATACCGATGTTATATAAAGCTGAAACGTAACGCTTAATTTTACTTTTATAAATTTGACGAGTTGCTTCATTTCCTGTTTCTTCGGCCATCAGATAAACCGATGTTTCGCGCATAGCTCGCAGGTTATCAGTATTGCGACTATCTACCCATAAACCCCGTCTTGTTATACTCCAATCATTACCCGTTCCTTGGCCCGTACCGTGGATAGGATGGGGCCGTTGTAAAGGGTCGGTTTCTGTCCAAATTTTCGCCGCATTATACATTCTCTGACGATAAACAGGATCGAGATATTTTCCGAGCAGAAAATATTTTCTAATTTGTCCTTTCAGGGTAAAAGAAAAATAATAATCTATATAATCGGTGTGGGCCTGTTCCCGTTTTTGTGGGTCATCCTGCTGCAGGAAATCTAGGGCTTTTTGCCGGTTTCCTGCCAAGAAATCAAACATGGCCATAGGATAGGATCTTTTCTCGTTTTCTCCCCACAAATTGCCATAACTTTCTGCCTTAGCAAAATGGTTAATAACTTGCTTGGCCCTTTGTTGAAATTCTGCCTCTAATTCCGGTGTCCAATCGTTAAGATATTGGGGTTTAACTTCGGCAACAGGGAAGGAAGCGATCGAGTTTTGAGAAACAGAATAGAGGGAATTAAAGCCAATAGTAAATAGGGCAATTATTACCGCTAAAATTAGATATTTAATTCTAGATCCAATCGTCATCTTCGGCAAATTCATCGATGTTTCCTTGATTTTCTGGGGACTGAGGTTGATTCTCTTTATCTAATTGTAAAGGAACTGGTTCAGGAGGGATAATTTCTGGTAATAATTCTTCGGGTTTTTGACCATCTACCTCCACCACAATCATTTCTGTGACGGGAAACCAAAGTATGCGGCCTTGATCGTCACAAACCGTCAGCGATCGAGATTTATCTGGAGTCTCGGTTGCGAAGAAATCTCCTAACATTTTGGTGGGTAAAATATTCTTACTTTCACCCCCACTAACTCCTAAGAATATATATTCGTTACCTGTGGTCAAATGTTGGACAATAATCGCCATAGTTAAAAAATTCAGTCAATGAAATGTACTTATTGATAAGCTGTTGACTCTTGAATGATAGCTTTCAGCCATGAGCTTTCCACTGATAACTGATTACTGATAACTGATTACTGATAACTGATTACTGATTACTGATTACTGATTAACTTGACTGCCGTGACTGCGAGGATCGGTTTGACTAGCGCCCGCAAGGATATTAAAATCAGAAGTCTGTCCCGTAGTGGTGGCATAGGGTAGGGTAGAATTGGTTAAAAGTGCTTCTAAATTAGCAGTTAAAATTGATTTTGGTTGTTCTCCGATCGCTTGGGCAATCGGTTGTCCTTGATTATTTAAAAAGACAAAATGGGGAATACCATCCACACGATAACGGAGAATTTCGGGCAACCATTTATTATTATCAACGTTGAGCATGACAAAATTAATGGCATTACCGTATTGTTTTTTAATTTCGGCAATTTCAGCGGCCATCGCCTGACAACTGGTACACCAATTAGCATAAAATTCTGTCAGGGTGGGTTTACCATTGCTGAGGGCAAGATCGAAAGGTGTCGCTTTTTCCGCTTGCGCTTCCAAAGATACAGAACTAGCGGTGGTTTGAAACCCCAAGAAAATCGCTACACTAAGAATAACTGCCGTTACTGCCAGCAGCAGATTTCTGATTTTATTGGTGGGTGTGGTGGCTGTCATGGATAGTCTCTCAAAAATTATTCCTATCCTATCCTATCCTCATGAAAAAACGCGTTACTCTCACTTTTCCCAAAAAAGCCGTCCATATGCCCGTTACCTATCGACTGGCGAAGGATTTTAACGTCGCCGCTAATATTATCCGCGCCCAAGTTGCCCCCAATCAAGTGGGAACATTAGTATTAGAATTATCGGGAGATATCGATGAGTTAGAAGCGGCGATCGAATGGTTACAATTACAAAATATTGGCGTTTCCCAAGTTAGTCGCGAAATCGTCATCGATGAAGAAAAATGTGTCGATTGTGGGTTATGTACGGGAGTTTGTCCCACGGAAGCTTTAACCCTTGATCCCGAAAGTTTTCGTCTTAAGTTTTTGCGTTCCCGTTGTGTGGTTTGTGAACAATGTATCCCCACTTGTCCCGTGGCGGCAATTTCCACAAACTTGTAAAGTAGAAGTTATTAAATTAATTTTTTTGCCCATTTAAATAATAGCCGTCTCTGGAGATTTTAAGCCTTCATTTGTCTCCAACCCGGTTAATCGTCACAAATATCCCGTTCCCTTTCTGCCTAAAGACCCTTTCTCCGATACCATAGTTAAAAAGAGATTGCTGACTCTGGCCACATCTGTGGGGATTACATACCATTAATCATGGTTTTTTTGCAAAAAATACAAAAAACTTGACATGACTTCTGCCGTTCCTCGCCTTTCCTATCCTGATAGTCCGATTGCTGATCTTCGCGGCCTCTATAACTTTATCCTCAACCCGCAACTGTTAGCCGCAGAAAAGGGAAATCCGTCGATCGTTAGTTTTTGTCAAAAAATTTCCCCCGTTGATCCCCTAGAAATTCTCTCTCGGATTGCCTCTAGCTATGCCACCCATTGTTATTGGGAAAATCCCGAACGAGAAACCGCTTTTCTCGGCTACGGCATCGCCTTTGCTGCCACTTTCCACGGCAAACAACGTTTTTTAAAAGCTCAAAAATTTATTGAAAACTGTCAACAAAGAATTATCAAAATTGATAACTATAGCGAGATTACTCCCCGCATCTTTTGTAGTTTCACTTTTTTCGACTCGGAAAGAGCTACCCCCTTTCCCTCAGCTACCCTAACCCTGCCTAAGTTTCAAATTATCAAAAAACAGTCGGAATATTTTTTCCTTACCAATCTCCTAATCACCGGCGAAAAAGAAATAGAAAACTCCCTCGAAGAAACTATCAACAACCTCAAAATTATCCAAAATAACTCGAGCAATTGCCGACAAAATCCCCATCAGGCTCCCTGTAGTTATTATATTCATCCTACCTATAATTTTCAAGCGGCTGTTGCCGATGCACTCCAATCTATCCACGCCCAAAAATTTAGCAAAATTGTCCTCGCTCACGCTCTTGACGTGATTTCTCCCCGTCCTTTTCATCTGGTAAACTGTCTCGATAATTTGCGTCAGCGTCATCCCGATTGCTACACTTTTTCCCTCGGCAATGGACGGGGAGATCATTTTATCGGCGCTAGTCCCGAACGCTTGTTAACTGTCCATCAGGGGCAATTAATCACCGATGCTTTAGCGGGATCCGCTCCCCGGGGAGAAAATGCGATCGAAGATGCTCTTTTAGCCAATAAACTCCTCGCTAGTGAAAAAGAACAACGGGAACATCGGGCTGTTAGTGACTTTATTAACCAAAAACTGCGACAAATTGGCTTAAATCCGCAAAATTCTCCCTCTAGATTGTTAAAACTCTCCAATATTCAACATCTCTGGACTCCTATCCATGCCAAACTAAAACCCTCTATCCATCCCCTCGAAATTGTTGCCCAACTACACCCCACTCCTGCTGTTGCTGGGGTTCCCACCGAGATCGCTTTAGCACAAATTCGTCATTATGAAACCTTCGATCGCTCTCTTTATGCCGCTCCTTTGGGTTGGATCGATTGTCAAAATAATAGTGAGTTTATTGTTGGTATTCGTTCGGCCTTAATTGAAGGCGATCGAGCGCGATTATACGCCGGTGCGGGTATTGTTGCCGGTTCCGATCCGGAAAAAGAACTAGCAGAAATTCAGCTTAAATTTCAAGCTCTCTTAAAAGCTTTAACTTAAACTGTAGCTTGTTACCGAACTAATAACTTAAATAAGTCTAATTTACCCTTAAAAGGCGGATATTTTAAAGCGGGATTGAACCAAAGAGGTGTTTTCATAATCGCTTTTTGGTGACTAAAATTCTCAAAGGAAAAACGACCATGATAGCTACCAATACCGCTATTTCCTCGACCACCAAAGGGTAAACTAGGATTAGTAAAATGAAAACTATTGTTGTTAATACAACCTCCCCCAAACTGGACTGATTCTAACCATTTCTTTTCGGTCTTTGCCTTGGTAGTAAACAGATAAAAAGCTAGAGGGTTAGGATTTTTAGCAATAATTGCTAAAGCTTCCTCAAAAGTGCTAAAGGCAATGATCGGTAAAATTGGACCGAATATTTCCCCTTGCATAATAGGAGCATCGAGGGAAACATTAGTTAATAAAGTTGGTTGAATATATAAATTTTCTCGATCGGTTTTGCCGCCAAAAACAATCTCACCATCTTTGAGCAAGTCAATTAAGCGATCAAATTGTTTTTCATTAATTATCTTACCATAATCAGCACTTAATCTGGCATCTTCACCGAAAAAATTAACAATAGTATTAGCTAATTCTCTGATCAAATTCTCCTGCTGGGATTGATGTACCAAAATATAATCAGCCGCGATACACATTTGACCACAATTAGAGAATTTTGTCACGGCAATGCGATGGGTTGCCACGGAAATATTAGCATCAGCTTCGATAACACAGGGACTTTTTCCCCCCAATTCTAGAGTAACGGGAATTAACTTTGCTGCCGCTAGTTGATAAATAATTTTTCCTACCCTGGTACTGCCAGTAAAAAATATATGATCAAAGGTAAAACTGTCTAAGATATTCGGAATTACTTCCGCACCATCTCCCGAGACAATTAACACATATTCTTCTGGGAATATTTCTTGAATTATTTTAATTACTAATTTTTCCGTCGCTGAGGCAAATTCACTCGGTTTTAATACCGCACAGTTACCGGCAGCAATGGCACCGACTAAAGGCACTAATAACAATTGGAGGGGATAATTCCAAGCAGCAATAATTAAAACCACTCCTAAAGGTTCCCGAATAATCTGACTGGAGGATGGAAAATTTAAGAGATTAGTTTTAACAGTTTTGGGTTGCATCCATGAGCGCAAATTTTTTAAAGCGGTATTAATTTCCACCAAAAGGAAGCCATTTTCAGTAATCCAACAATCTTCGGGACTTTTCTTTAAATCGCTATATAAAGCTCGATATATCTCTGCTTCATATTTAATGATTGCCTGTTTTAACTTCTCTAACTGCTGACGACGGAATTGATAGGAACGAGTGGCACCACTGGCAAAATACTGACGCAATTTGGCTAATTTTTCTGAGTTTGACAGCATCGAAATAATTCCTAACTTAATGATGAAATTCTACGGCATCCACTGGGGACGAATTCCCGCTAGAGGTAATTCAATTAAATCAGATTTACTTGCTTTTACTCCATCTTGTAGGGGAGGAATTAACATCCACAAACGACCACCGATAATTGTTTCTCCCGAATCGGTAGTCAAGGGATTAGTAGGATTAGTATCATAACTGGTGCGAAGTTGATCAAAAATAATTGCTAAACTATCGGGAGATAAACTAATGTGAATATCACGATAATCAGCTAATTCCAGTAGGGGAGTCACTTGACCGGTCTTCACATCTATTTTAGCAAAATAGGGTTTTTCTTTGTACTCTTGACTGTTAGTAACTAACTCGGTTAACAAACAATACAAATCACTACCGGTGGCATTAAATTGACAATCTATAATCGAACCTTGTAGATTGAGTAAGCGTTTTTGTAATCCTTGATTATTGACATAAAAAAGCGATCGAATATAACGCATTTTGGCATTATCAGTATTAAAATTCACCATTGCTGCGGCCGTACCATCGGCAGAAAAATTCAAAATTCGCCCAAATTTTGGTAAAAAATCCAGGGGTTTTGTTTCTGATTTTAAGGGCAAAAGCGCAATTCCTTCCCCCTGGGTGACAGCCAAAGTTTTACTATCAGGTGCAATCAAAAATTCTCCGCCTTGGATGTTTAATTGTTGGGTTTTTTCCCCCGATTTAACTGCCCATAAATCGAAGTTAATCGGATTGCGGCGCTCAATTCTCTGCACGACAATAGTTTCCCCATCTTTAGCTAAATCAAAGTGATTATTTTGATAATCTTTATTGTCTAGCACTAACTCAATTTTTGCAGGGGATTGACTGCTATCAACTTGATAAAGCTGCAGTTCACGAATTCCCTCTATCCCCCGATTTTTCGCCACGGCCGAAAAGAGGATTTTTTTACCATCAGGATAGAATTCAAAAGCCATAACGGTCAAATTTGCGGGGGTTAAGAGGGTTTTCTTCTCCTCGGTCAAGTTATAAAAAATTAATCTTCCCTGTTCTTCCCCATTAGTGCCAATATAGGCAAAAGCACGATCGCGACTTTTAAATTCTCTTTCAAAGATTGCTAGGGTTTGTCCTAATCGATTACCGCTGCGAAATTGTTCCCGCGCACCTTCAATTTGCAGATGATATTTTTCTCCATAGGGAATGGGAGAAGTGAGAGTATAAGCTAATCGTCTTCCGGCCCAACTAAACTTACCCGGCAGCGGAGGATCGATAACTAGATTTTTTTCTACACTAGCATGATCCATGGGGCGATCAAAAGTGATAATAAATGCTTGATCTTCCGAGCCAATTTCTCGATTTTCCCAGCTAAATTCCTTGACCCTTGGACCGGTTTGTAAAAGACATTGATTACCACAGCTATTACCTAACCAAATTAAGCCACCAATTACTAAGGTTAGCGATACAATTAATGTTATCGCTAATTTATCAATCGGTTGTAGTTGTAAGGTTTTCAGCATTATAGTAGATAGTTAAGCTGTTAAGTATTTAAATTGCTTGTTGAGATGAGGCACTCTTGCCTTCCGAAGCTGATAACTGATAACTGATAACTGATAACTGATAACTGTTAATATCCATAGGGATCCACAGGAGTGGGTATAGATTTCACGGATTTAGCCTTAATTACTAATTGTCTTCTGGTGGTTGATTTTCCCACCTCTACGGGTAAAGATTCCGTGGCCATTTCTCCGGTGATTTCTAACCAAGTGTCATTGGGATATTGACCGCGACTTCCTGATAGTTTCACCGGCAAACCCACGGGATAAGCATCCACGGCACAACAGGTAAGAATAAAGCGACTCATTAATAAATAATTATCGGGTAATTGGGGCAATTGTACCACAAAACCTGTGACTTTTACCGGTTGTCCCGTGTAAGCATCAGGTTCGGGGTAAGCATTCAAAGTTCTTACCCATTCAATTAAACTTTTTTCCTCCGGTTTAACGGTAGTGCCAAAGGATTGAGTTTGCACGCGAGTTAGGGGTAAAGATTCACTAATTCCCCTCTGTAATGCGATTTGACTGCTGAGGGGCTGCGGGGCGATAAATAGGCCTAAAAGGGCAGTGATTACTAATAAACCTGAGCCAAAATGTTGGGGAAGAATGGTAATATGCGATCGATTATCGTTACTATCTAAATTAATCTTTTTTTGCCACTGTTTTAATAATGTCCAAAGCTTGACTATTCCCAGAACAAATAAAGCAATACTGGTGATGAGAACCAGAATAAAATAATTAGGATGGATCAGTAAATTTAACTGTCCAGTTATCCAGTATTTAAATAGTAACGAACCCCAACCGATTAGGGCAATAATATCGATAAATTGGGGGGCGATTATTTTTAGACGTGATGAATTCATGGGAAAAACTATCCGGGTACTGACCTAAAATAAATAACTGTGAGCCAAGGTGAGTAAAAAAGTCATTTGCGCTGCTAAAGCAAAGAGATAAATTAACATTCTCGGTTTAAAAATAGACAACATTAAACCAATCCCTTTCAGGTCAATCATTGGACCAAACACTAGAAAAGCCAGCAGGGAACTACTGGTAAAACTAGAGGCAAAGGAGAGGGCAAAAAAAGAATCAACCGTGGAACAAATCGAAACAATTACCGCTAACAGCATCATGGCCAAGATCGAAGTAATCGGATCCTGACCCAAATTAAGAACAAATTCCCGGGGAACAAACACCTGTAAACCGGCCGCTATAGCACTTCCTAAGATTAACACTCCTCCTAATTCCCGTAATTCCATCACCACGTTTTCCAGAAAAGTTAACCAGCGCCTTTTCATCGGGATAGCTTGCACTGCTGGTAGGACAGCAGTAGCGGCAAAACTTTCATCTAAGCGCAAAGTTTGCCCAGAATTACCGATCAGAAAAGAACCAGATTGTAGTAGTAGTGGGATAGATTCTTTTTCCGGTGTTTGTGGTTGCCAATTGAGACTTTTTGCCAAAGAGGTTTGTAGGAGCGGTCGGGGATCTTTTTGGATACTAAAGATAATACCGATAACCGTAGCGATGAACAAGGAAAAGATAACTCGATAGAAAACAATTTCCGGTTGATCGCGAAAAGCTACCCAAGTGGACCAGATAACAATCGGGTTAATTGTCGGCGCTGCTAAGAGAAAACTAACCGCTACTGCATTCGGCATTCCTTGCACAAGTAAACGTCGCGCCACCGGTACATTGCCACACTCGCAGACGGGAAACAAAAAACCAATACATCCCCCCACAAATGCTCCTAAAACAGCATTTCGAGGCATCAAGGCAACTAGGCGACGTTCATCGACAAATATTAAAAGAATACTAGAGAGAATCACCCCTAGCAGCAAGAAAGGCATCGCTTCCACCAACAGGCTCAGGAATAGGGTAAAGGCATTTTGTAGTTGACTCATCTATCCTCGCCTTGGCAATTAGAGGTTTAGGGGTAAAGACTTAGGAACCCCAGAAAAAGGTTCATCAGTCCGCTCCCCGGCTTTTTAACATTTTTTTAATATATACGATCAAGTGACCAGTTATCAGTTATCAGTGACCAGTTATCAGGAGACGGGAGACGGGAGCCAGTATTCAGGAGTCAGGAGATTATTTTGATTTATTCCCCGCACTTCCCAATTCATAATTCATAATTCATAATTCCCACTCCCCCATCACCTGACCCCTAGAGGACTCGATTAAGCTTGCCGCTTTGATAACCTTCTAGATCGAGGGTGACATAGATAAAGCCTAATTTTTGCAGATCAGCGACTAATTGGCTTAAATTTGTCCGATTAATAAAGTCGGGAATTTCTGCTGCCGGTAATTCAATCCGTGCCGTATCGCCGCTCGATCGCACCCGTAATTGACGATAACCTAATTTTCGCAGATAAATCTCCGCCCGTCCGACTCTTTGCAATTTCTCCAGGCTAATTTCCTCCCCGTAGGGAAAACGGGAACTTAAACAGGGTTGCGCCGGTTTATCCCACCAAGGTAAATTTAAGTAACGAGATAGTTGACGAACTTCGCTTTTTGTGATAGCAATTTCCGCCAAGGGTGAACGAGCGCCGCGTTCCCTAGCTGCTTGAATCCCGGGACGATAATCCCTTAAATCATCAGCATTAACGCCATCGATGACGTAGGAATAACCACGAGCGAGAGCAAGGGGTTTAAGGGTGTCGTGTAGCTCACTTTTGCAGAAATAACAGCGATTAACGGGATTACTGGTGTAATTGGGGTTATTCATTTCCTCGGTTTCCACCAATTCGTGCAGAATACCGATATAATCGGCCTGAGCGATCGCTTCTTGCAATTCTTCCGGCAGTAGGGAAGGGGAAACCGCCGTAATTGCCAATGCTTGACTCCCTAGCAGATCATAAGCCACTTTGGCCACTAGGGTACTATCTACGCCCCCAGAATAGGCAATCAGAGCCTTTTCGCTGGTTTTTAAGAGGTTTTGTAATTGTCCGAGCTTATCAAGTAATTGACTGTCCATGGCGGCGATTTTGGCAACTGGTTTAGGGAGACCATTTTTTATTATATGCCGTGCCGTAATTAATCAGGGCTACCGATCGATTTATACTGCCATAATTTTGTCAACAATTGGGCTGTCTTTGGCAATTTTTACTAGAAAATAATCTCGCTATTCTAAGGATAGGCGTTTAAAATGCGTCTTAGCTTATTGCTGATCCCAATTATTTTAGTAAGTATTTAGTCATAAACTTCACTTCTAAAACCTACTCTAATAATTATCCTAAATGAGGTAGTATAATTTAAATGTGTCTTAGCTTAACCCTCTCTACATGACAACAAATCTCACAGACTATAAACATATTTCAATTGATCATCGGGGAGTACCAATAATTGCGGGTTCTACCCTGAAAGTGATTGATCTAGTTATGGCACAAATAGCCTACGGTTGGACTCCAGAAGAAATTCACATTAACCATCGTGATTTAAGTATGAGTCAAATTCATTCAGCATTAGCTTACTATTGGGGTTCTTCGGTTTGTGTTAGGTAATAGACGGGGTTATAAGAGATGAAACCCTTATAGAGAAAGACATTTGGCGATTTTTGTCAATTGTTTGCGCTCTAGAACCAACTAATCAATTAAGTTTCTTGCCAGATAAGGATTTAGTCTATTCATGCCACCCGATCGAACCATACCAAGTCCCGAAGAACCATCCTGACTCCTAACCCCACCAACAAACTTTTTGCCGCAAACCCTAAGTAGGGAGGCACAATTATTTGTAGGATGGGTTAGCGGTAGCGTAACATGAGCGGGCGTTGGGTTTCATGCTTCAACCCAACCTACGTTCATCTTATATTTAATTCCACCCACCTACTTAAGACTATTTATTCTTCTTCTTCTTCTATAGCATAATTATCTGGATCGATAATATCGTCTAGTTCTTCTAAAATTTGCGAATCGGGATGAGCATCAGATTGACGTAATTTTAATCTTCCTGTCCGTTCTAACCAATGGAGAAGGGTTTCTTTGGAAGTTATCTGCATAACAGGAATTGCCTGATAGCGAGGTTCTTGACTAATAGAAGGATTAAATTTCATACCTGTTGAATTTCCTTTGAGAAGTTATCTCTATTGGTTGTTCTATTGTTGATCACGAAGAAACCCACAAAAAACTGAAAAAAATTGTCAAGTTTAGCAAAGTAAAAAAGTTCAGCTGTCAGATTTACTATTTGGACAGATAGATAGAGTCGGTTCCAATATACGCTCCCGATACTTGGGATGCAGACTCTATGGTGTAAATTAAAGTTTTCCTGTCTCGCTCAACTTAAATGTCAATCCTACGGTTTTTATCTAGCTAACGGAAAAGGTGATTAATAACACCAAAGCAACCAACAAAACCGCCCCTAATCCTTGCAAAATATACCATTTTTGCTGTTCTAAAGATGGGTATTTTGATAGATAAATCTTGGGTTCGCTACCATAGTTATTGATGATTCCTTCATCATCTACTGTATAGCCCTCTGGGAGAGGTATATTAAGTGATTGATAGTTTTGCCCGTTTATATCTAGTTTAACCTCAGCAGGAATTAATTCACTTCCATCGCTTGGGGAATAGACTGTCGCACCTGTCTCTTGATTAGATTTAGTAGAGTAGTGCATGATCATCTCTCTTCAAAATCTGAGTATAACACAGAATAAGGCGAAATGGTTTTTAGGCTAATTTTTTCCTGGGGCTTTAATCAGCAAATTTGGCTAATGTCGGCAAATTAAAGCAAAAAATATGATTTTATAACTTGACAAAGCTAGATAAAAACATTTAGTCATCTCGCTATTCACTTTTTAGCATACCAGCGCCATAAAACTCGCGCTAAACGTTGGGGATCGTGACGAACTTTGGCAGTAACTTCATCTTCTGCCATTACATTCGCTAAAACAATGCGATAACCCATTTTTCCCACCTCCTCGCGGTCTAAAAACACAGGATGACTATGCTCTTGGGCGTATAATTGCAGAGATTGGGGCGATGGTGCAGTTCTTTGAGCTAAAACCGCATCAAAGATGCGTTCCTCGCAGACTTTTTCGATCGCCCGAATATGATCAGCCACCGAATAATTATCCGTTTCCCCGGGCTGGGTCATAATATTACAAACATAGACACGGGGGACTGTCACCTGTGCTAGGGCCTGACGAATTGCGGGAACCAACAAATTAGGGATAATACTGGTATAAAGACTACCCGGCCCGATGATAATATAATCTGCCTCCTTGATTGCCGCTAAAGCAGCCGGTAAAGCTACCGGATCGGCAGGATGACAGCCAATCTGACGAATTTGCCCCATAGCTTCGGTTATCTTCGATTCTCCCTCAATAATGCGCCCATCGGCTAACTTAGCCCAGAGACTAACATCGGTAAGGGTAGCAGGTAGCACTTTGCCGCGAATGGCCAAAACTTTGGCACTAGCATCGATCGCCTGTTCCAGATCGCCGGTAATCTCGGTCATAGCGCTGATAAATAAATTACCAAAACTGTGGCCCGATAAACCATCCCCGGCATGAAAGCGATATTGAAACAATTCCGTTAATAACTTTTCCTCATCGGCTAAAGCGGCGATACAATTGCGAATATCCCCCGGGGGTAAAATGCCCATTTCCCGACGTAATCGGCCCGAAGAACCGCCATCATCAGCTACGGTGACAATAGCGGTGATATTGGAACTATACTGTTTTAAACCCCGTAAAAGCGTCGATAAACCTGTACCGCCACCAATTGCTACAATTTTCGGGCCGCGATGGAGACGACGATGGGTGCGTAGGAGATCGACTAATTCCTCTGATGCGTCCGGTTGTAGTGCTTCTGTAATCGTTTCGACGGTGCGACTCTGACCCCAGAATAACAAAAAGACACCCAGCAAAACCGCCAGCGGCCCGGAAACAGAATTAGGGACCAAACGGGCGATCGTTTCTAATGCTTGGGAAACAAACTCTAAAAAGCGATTAACCGGGGTTAATTTTACCCAAATAGCCAAACCGAAGGAGGTGAGAAAAACGCCGGTTAAACTAATTAAAAGCCAGCGTTTGACAAAAAGACCGGGAGAAAGCCATTTAAACCAACGATTAACCCGTTTAGGCGTTTTTCTGCCCACAGAAGCGGCTATTTTCCCCTTCTGAGCGTTGAGTTCCCGTAGCGTCTGTTTAAATGGACTCATAGATGTGGCCTGGCAGCGAACGCATTGATTCTGGAGAGACTGTAGCCGAAAAAGGGGACAAACTCAAGCTGACCTAACCTCCCACTTGGGAATAGGCTGCCTCAGAAATTGTGGGAATATCGGCGTATTTGCCGATAAACGACTGTATAATACTGTAAACACAGGCGGCAAATGCTCCCAAAAAGACGACATTAAAAAGAGTTTCTACGACTAAATTCGCCCCTAAACCCCTAGCGACGAAATCTAAGGCCAATCCCAATAAATACACCAAAATCTCGATTAAAATCGCCTGCATGGTGTTAAACCGGATAAAATGACTGATGCGGGGATTGCGTACCACGGCGAAAAAGAGGACGAAAAAGATAATTAAACTGCCAAAGCTTCCCAGAGAACTATAGAGAAAAGCTAAGGGAGCTAAAACTATTGCTAAGGCCGCTCCTAAAAAAGGAATTTGCTGAAAGATAAAGATACCGAAGGCAAAAGCGGAATATAAGGGTAAAAGATATACTAAAGCTGCAAAAATGCGATCTTTTGTATCGGTTGAGCCGCGCCAAGTCATAATCTATTGTCTCCTGAGACTACTGCTAACTCTCTCCAAGATAACCCGGCAGCCCACCAGACTTCGCGTAACCGAAAAAATTGCTCGAGGCCGAACATTGTTGGGCCTCGAGCGAGTTATTCTCAAACAGAGACGGGGTGCTTGATTTGCTGTAACAGAGCCAGATATTCCTCCTTAAAATACTGTAGGGTACTTAAAATCGGATTGGGAGCGCTTTGACCAAGACCGCAAAGACTAGTTTCTTTAACCATTTGACAGAGGTGTTCTAGGTTTTCGAGGTCGTGAATATCGGCCTTTCGAGCGATAATTTTGGCCAATAATTCAAACATTTGTACTGTTCCCGTGCGACAGGGGATACATTTACCACAGGACTCCTCGCGACAGAACTCCATATAGAATTTCGCCACTTCCACCATACTGGTAGTATCATCCATAACCACCATCCCCCCAGATCCCATCATCGAACCGAGTTTGGCTAAGGATTCGTAATCTACGGGAGTATCGAGTAAATTAGCGGGAATACAACCCCCAGAGGGGCCGCCGGTTTGTACCGCTTTCACTTGACCATCGGGAACACCACCCCCCATCTCCTCGACAATTTCCCGGAGAGTAATGCCCATCGGCACTTCAATCAGCCCATTATTGCGGATTTTTCCCGTCAAAGCGAAGATTTTTGTGCCTTTACTGCTGGCAGTACCGATATTGGCGTACCAAGCAGCCCCCTCGCGGATAATAGCGGCGATATTAGCGTAGGACTCCACGTTATTAATCAGGGTGGGACAACCATCGAGACCCGATTGGGCCGGATAGGGGGGACGGGTGCGGGGAGTGCCGCGGCCGCCTTCGATGGAATGGATGAGAGCGGTTTCCTCTCCACAGACAAAAGCTCCCGCCCCGATGCGGATATCCACCTTAAAATCGAAAGTGGACTCGAATACTTGGGAACCCATTAAACCAAATTTTTTGGCCTGATTAATCGCTTTTTGCAGACGATCGATCGCCAGAGGGTATTCGGCTCTAACATAGATATAACCATGATCCGCACCCACGGCATAGGCAGCGATCGCCATTCCTTCCAGGACTAAATGGGGGTCACTTTCCAAAACACTACGGTCCATAAACGCCCCGGGGTCGCCTTCATCAGCATTACAGATAACGTATTTTTGTTTACCCGGTTGTTTAGCCACCGTCGCCCATTTTAAACCGGTGGGATAACCCGCACCTCCCCGGCCGCGCAAACCGCTTTTGGTGATTTCCTCCACCACCTGGGCCGGAGTCATCTCGTAGAGGGCCTTGTAGAGAGATTGATAGCCACCGACGGCGATATATTCCTCAATGCGATCGGGATCGATTTTACCGCTATTTTCCCGGACAATTTTGACTTGATGGGAGAAAAAGGGATGTTTTGAGTCCCCTAATTGCACCTCGGTTTTGCCGCCGTTTAAGGCCGCAACAATGCTGGCAGCACTTTCCGGGGTGACTTCTTCGTATAAGAGATCCTGGGGATCCACTTCCACCAACGGACCGCGACCACAAAAACCCATACAACCGACCCCGACCACTTCGACTGTATCCTCTAGGTCTGCTTCTTTGACGGCAGTGGCGAGGTTTTTTTTGATTTGGAGGGAGTTAGCGGCTTGGCAACCGGTGGAAGTGCAACAATGCACCCGGATGCTTTTTTGTCTAGTTTTTTCCTTCTCGGCCACTGCCAATAATTCTTGTAAGTCCATATTCTTCTCAATCCACTAGAGTGAAAAATTACCGAGAGAAACTCTGTAGTTTCGCTAAGACAGTTTCCGAATCTTGTTTAGGGGCCACGACTCCATCGAAGACCACGGCCGGCGCAATCCCACAGGCCCCGATACAACGGGCCGACACTAGGGAAATTTCTCCATCGGCGGTGGTTTCTCCCACTTTGACATCAAAGGCGTTTTCGATGTCTTCGAGGATTTTGCCACTGCCTTTGACATAACAAGCAGTCCCCATACAGATGATACAGGTGTGTTTTCCCGCCGGTTTCAGGGAAAAGAGATGATAGAAGGTTGCTACCCCATAGACGCGACTGAGGGGCAGTTTTAGCGCCCGGGCAACGTAGAGGAGAACATCTTCTTCTAGGAATCCGAAAGCTTCTTGGGCCTTGTGCAGGACTTCAATCAGGGCTGATTGATTATATCCTGCCCGCTTCATGGTAATGTCGAGGACTTTGAAGCGTTTATCGCCACTGGGATGCTCTTTTTTCTCCGTTTGACGAGGATTGGCAGTTTGCATAAATCTGAACCAAATAAATTTTAGGGGCGATGACGGGAAAAAGATGGAGAGTTGTCGGTTTTCCTTGGTCATCTCCCTGCTTTTATTCTGACACTGGCTCCGGAGGGCGATCGATAACTTTATCTTTCCTTTAGTTATTGGGGGATATTCAGTTATCAGTGACCAGTAATCAGTTTCCCTAAGCTGTGGAAGATGAATTTAAGCCATTTTTCAAGAATCTGGACTGAGATATAAGGCAATGCTGCATTACACTGCATTAATACCAACGATAAGAAAGGCAATCGCACTCGATAAGATTGAACCCCACAGAAAACGGGTTTCTTGAAGAAACCCGTTTTCTGAAAGCATCCCCCTTTTCTCCTAGGTTAAAGGGGTAAGGTCATAACAATCTGTTGCCACAACCGACTTTTCAGAATACAATAGAGAAGAGTAGAACTCTTGCAAATTAATTATATGTTATAATGATGGGTTAACTAATTTTCCCCAAAAAATTAGTTAATCAGTACATTTGTCCTGAATAAAAACTTGAAGTTTAACTTTTAACTCAAAACTCTTTAGAGCTGCTTTAATTTGGTTATCAAAACCTCTTTATTTAAGCGGCACAAACTATCTCAATTATAAAAATTGAGAATAAATTCTCCTTGACTTGATTAATCTTTAG
>NZ_JADBSZ010000195.1:0-28520 GCF_020246425.1 Microcystis sp. M079S1 | reverse complement strand
TGGTGGCAGGGTGTGGGGTGTGGGGTGTGGGGTGTGGGGTTTTATCGATTTTCAGGTGGTCAACTACCTAATTTTCAGGGAAAAAGTCCCGGAATTTTCCCCCCGATCCCCGCAATGGCTGGCACTTTTTGAGGGGAAAAACGTCCACAAGTCTTATCCAACAAGGTTTTTAGATTTATTCAGCAGACCCTAATTAGGGCTTGCGGCAAAAAGTTTGTTGGTGGGGTGAGGAGTCAGGAGTCAGGAGTCAGTAGCCGGTCGTTTCAGGCTTTGTTGCCCTCTTTTTTTTGTACCAGTTGATGTACTAAAAGAAGGATCATGCCAGGTTTTTGAAGGTCTTAATCCTATTTTCGCAGCATGAACATCGGATTTTAACAGGTCAAAAGCCTTATTTTAAAAGGGTTTTACCATTATTCAGCCAGCCCTAATTAAGGTTTGCTGAAAAAGTAAGGGGGCAGGGTGTGGGGTGTAGGCTTTACCGATTTTCATCTGGTCAATTACCTAATTTTCAGGGAAAAAGTACCTGAATCTTCCCCCCGATCACTTTTGGGGTAGGATTCAAGAGCGCTGTTTAGGGATAAATGACTGTTAGTCGGCGCTATTGTCTAGCTTTTGAGCGTTTTTTCCAGCTGGGCTACCCTTGCTTTCTGTTGCTTCAAATCGGCTAGTTGTTTTAGTAATTGTTCTCTTACTTCATAGCGATAGGCAAAAAAATGCTCACCTATCCCTAGGGTCGCTAGATACTCTTCTACCAGACGGGGCTTGACCCAGGCAATCACCGCCAGTTGCCACCAGAAACGGAACCGCGTCGGTCGGACAATCCCCTGCCGCCAGAGCAAGGAACGGAACAATTGCCACTGTTGCCAATCTAATTTACGGTTCGATTTGCCGCGCCATCCCCCCATCATCATGAAATGGTTGAAGGTTCGTTTCAGGTAGTTAACAGGATCGTAGATTTCCCAGAAAGCATCGATGTATTCTTCGGTAATCTCTTCCACCGGGCGAGTTGGCTCAAAGTTCATCATGGCTCCCTGATGGAAAGTGCCCATGCCATCCACCAGACGACCTTCCCGTTGCAGGCGATTCCACAGGGCAGTATTTTGCAGTGCCTGGAGCAGGCTAAACTGCCCCTGGGGAATACTCGCCTCCATAATAAAATCTTTGATCCGCTGCCCTGCGCCAGGTTTCTCATTGTCAAAACCGATAATGAAGCCAGACATAATCTGCAGCCCCATGCGGGTAATTTTGTGACAGGATTCGATCAGGGATTGGCGGGTGTTTTGAACCTTGTTAATGCCCATTAAGCTATCGGTATCTGGTGTCTCAATTCCCATAAACACCAGCATAAAGCCGGCCTTGACCATTAACTCAATCAGTTCACTGTCTTCGGCCAGATTAAGGGAAGCTTCCGTAATCAGTTTAAAGGGATACTGGTGTTGCTCCATCCAGGGGATCAACTCCCGCAGAAACACCTTGGCATTCCGCTTATTGCCAATGAAGTTGTCATCCACAACAAAAATGTAGCGCCTCCATCCCAGTTGATATAACGTCTCCAACTCAGCCAACATTTGTTCTGGGGTTTTGGTGCGCGGTTTGCGGCCATAGAGGTTGATGATGTCACAAAATTCGCATTGAAAGGGGCAACCGCGAGAAAACTGCACGGTAATCGCCAGATAGGCATCCAGATCTAGTAGATCATAGCGGGCGATCGGTGTCATGGTTACATCTGGTTTCTCGCTGGCTCTAAAGACACCACTCGGTTCACCCCGCTCTAGGGCTGCCAGGAACAGCGGGATTGTCAGTTCTCCTTCATCCAGAATCAGGTAATCTGCCCCAGCTTTTTGGGCAACTTCTGGATAGGAGGTGGGGTAAGGCCCGCCCACAGCCACTTTTTTACCCAACTGCAACCCTTTGGCAATCAATTCTTGAAAGTCTTTTTTCTGAATGATCATGGCGGAGATGATTACCAGATCGCACCACTCCCAATCCGAAGCCGTTTCCAATCGGACATTGCGATCAACAAACCGGATTTCCCAATCGGATGGCAACAGGGCCGCCACCGTAATTAAACCCAGAGGCGGATTGGTTGCTCTCAAGCCGGCTAGATTTAAAGTCTCTTGATAGGACCAAAAGGAGTTGGGCATCAGCGGCCACAGTAATAGGGCTTTCATTTAGGGGTCTCCAACGAAGAAGCTATATGCTTTACATACTAGCCACAAAGCCCAAGTCGATCAAGACTGTTTTAACATCTTTTTTTACTAATAAATTAGTTCTAAATAAATTGTGAAAAAACCGCAATTTTTTCGAGATTAGCACAATTAAATGCACGATGCTTGCTAAAAACTCGTGTTTTCCCATTTTTATCAACGCACTGTAGGGGCTGTCTGCCTCTTTTGGGTATTTTTGGGTAGGTTCCCTAAAAAATGCTGATTCTGAAAAACCATCTTAAAATTCGCAAGCACCGAATAGTAAGGGTTTCGTTTCAGTCACTAGGAAGTCTGTTTTATAGGTAAAACACCAGTTACTAGACATCTCCACAATGACTATTTCTGGTCAGGTAAACATAAGCGTAATTACACTATTTTATACCGACACATCATGACTCAACTCCCAGAAAATATAGTTTATGTCTCTTTAATTTTGGAAGATTAATAAATTAAATAACTGGTAATTATAGTTATATTTATGAACAAGATTAATTATATTCAGCTAATTGACCCGATTAATTCTCCTCACTTAGGAGAGGAACAATCTCGCAGATAAGTAGTCGGACATAAGTTTTCGCTGCTGTATAAAGTTTTGTAAATAGGGTAGAAGGCTGTATGCAGCACCGAAAACCGCCTATTTTACATTCCTTAACATAGTGTTGTTTATTTATGTCCGACTACTTAGCCAGTCAATCATCCTCGGGTGTGATTGTCTGGTTTTAACTAATTGCGGTAAAATTAACCTAAACTCTCTATCGGCAAATTCGATGACTTCCTTCACTACTTCCCTAGCTCTTTTAAGTCAATTTAAATTGGGAGATTTAAACTTAGAAAATCGTCTTGTGCTTGCTCCCATGACGCGAGCGCGAGCCGGAGAAAAACGTCTTGCTAATGAGATAATGGCCGAGTATTACCGGCAAAGGGCCAGCGCGGGATTAATGATTACGGAAGCGACGGTAATTTCTCCCCAAGCTAACGGTTGGCAAAATACCCCTGGTATCTACACCGATGAACAAGCGCAAGCATGGCAAATGGTGACAAAAATCGCCCAAAGAAAAGGAACACCAATGTTTTGTCAATTGTGGCACTGTGGTCGCGCTTCTCACCCTAGTTTTCAGGAAAATGGGGCTTTACCCGTTGCCCCTTCCGCAATTAAGATTAAGGGGGAGTTGCATACACCCATCGGCAAACAGCCCTACGAGACCCCTAGAGCCTTAGAAACCGAGGAAATCCCCGCAATTGTCGCCGATTACCGTCAAGCCGCTCAGAGGGCAAAATTAGCGGGGTTTGATGGCATAGAAATTCACGGGGCTAATGGTTATTTAATCGATACTTTTCTGCAATCGGCCACTAATCAGCGTCAGGATAAGTACGGTGGCAGTTTGGCAAATCGCTATCGTTTTTTACAGGAAGTAGTCGAGGCAATTTTAACTGTTTTTCCCAGTCATCGGGTGGGGGTGCGTCTGTCTCCCAATGGCGTTTATAATGACATGGGTTCCGAGGATTTTCGAGAAACTTTTCTCTATATTGCCCAAAGATTAAATGAGTACAATTTAGCTTATTTGCATCTGCTAGATGGCTTGGCTTTTGGTTTTCATGAAAAGGGTCAACCGATGCTTTTATCTGAGTTTCGGGCTGTTTTTAATAGTGCTTTAATCGGCAATTGTGGTTATACAAAAGAAACTGCTGAAGCCGCTATTCAGTTAGGAGATGCGGATTTAATTGCTTTCGGTCGTCCCTATATCAGTAATCCCGATTTGGTGGAAAGATTCGCCAATAATTGGCCTCTTAATCCCGATGCTGAGATGAAGGATTGGTATTCTTTTGACAAGGAAGGTTATATCGATTTTCCCAGTTATAAACCCTAGTTAAGTAGCTGGTTATAATTAAATTAAAAATGGATTTTAGGTTTGATCCCCCCTGCCCCCCTTGATAAGGGGGGTGCCGATAGACGGGGGGATCTGAAAGTTTTTAATACCTACCTACTTAGGGTTTGCTGAATAAATGTGAAATGTAGGCAAAGTAAGGGTTTTGGGGCTTTTCTTCCGAAACAGGTGCAAGATTTTGAGAGAATCGTCGTTCAAAACCTTGCGTCTTCATCGGCCCGCGTTCTGTAGGGGCGAAGCATTCGGGCAATAACCTATCGGTGAAACCGGAGATTTTCTATCCGAATGCTTCGCCCGTACTTTTTCAGCAGACCCTACTTAGTATTAGATATGTGTAATTAATTGTGTCTAGCTACTTATCCATTATGTGCCAAAATTCAATAAGCGAGAGCGCCTTTTTCCCTAACCAAAAAGGAAGGCTTTTAAAGCTTCCTTACCGCAGAATTGGTCATTTATTGCCGTTTGCGAGCCAATAAACCCAGAGAACCCACCGCTAATAAGCCTAAAAGGGTGCCTGGTTCGGGGGTTGTCTGTATCTGGGCAGGTTGAATAGTCCAGTTAGCAGGATCGATGTTACCTTCTACATTGGTCAAATTGACCTCGTAATAATAATTTGGGTCAGTATAGTAAACGCCATTGAACCCATTCACGTACCATTCTATAGGTGTTTGTGTAGAATTGGTTGAGACGACATTGACATTATTGAAATCAGACCAATCAAAAGGAACAGCCGTTAACTGTCCTGAGGCATTGGTGACAAAGCTTCCTGTAGTACCATCCAACCCATCACCCCCATTAGGATTAAAGGTGGTAACGTGGGCTCCATTACCAAAGTTGAAGGTGACAGTCACAATGTCAGTGGCATTCCATGTTTGGCTCAACAGGGAAGTTCCCCCATTGTCAAGCTGATAGGTGATAACCGCAGTATCACCGACACTAACGTTATCGACAAGGGGTGAAGATGTGGGTGCTGCAACAGTACCCGTATAGGTAGCGGTAAAAATGGCAGCATGGGCGGGAATGGCACTGAAAACGGCACAAGTCACCGCCGGAAGGCAAAGGGCTTTTAGCAGTTGATTAGTCATTTTTGATTGATTGACAAGTTAATTTCATGGCTAAGAATGGGGAAAAATTGATATTTATACCCAATAAATCATTGCTTAACAGCAATAAGCAGCCTCATTCTACCCCCCCCCCCCCCGAATTTGTCAAGTATTCTCCGTTTTTTATTGATGAATCTGGAAAAAAAGCCCATCAGGGAGAGACTGGAAGGGTTCGCCAAGGAAACATCTTAAATTAATCAGTAATGATTAAGATTGAGCTATTTTAGGGGTTAAAGTCGGTCCTTATTCCCCCCTTTATTAAGGGGCGTTAGGGGTGAGCAAAACGTCCTAATCTTAGCGCGTAGTGCTATAAAATAAGAGCATGAAAACTGACACGATTTTTTATCAACTCTTTCAATCTTTCCCCTCTATCTTCTTTGAATTAATTCAACTCCCTATCACCGAAGCGAATAACTACCGCTTTGACTCAGTGGAAGTCAAACAACTTTCTTTTCGTCTTGATGGAGTCTTTCTGCCTCAAAATAATCACCCCCAGACTCCTATCTACTTCTGTGAGGTACAATTTCAGGAAGATGAGGCTTTTTATCAGCGCTTTTTCACCGAAATATTCTTATATCTCAGTAAAACCGACTTAACCAATGATTGGCGGGGTGTGATTGTTTATCCTAACCCTCAAGTAGAAACCGATAAAGTTCAACGCTATCGGGAACTCCTCAACTCCGAGCGAGTGAGACGGATTTATCTGAATGAATTAGAAAACATTCCTCAAACTTCCATTGGTTTAGCCACAGTCCAATTAATCACCCTATCTAAAGCAAAAGCGATTGATAGCACCCGAAAATTAATCCAAAGAGTGAGGCAAGAATTAACCCCCGACCAAAAACCGCAAGAACTCTTACAATTAATAGAGACGATTCTCGTTTATAAGTTACCGCTTCTCAATCGTCGGGAGATAGAAACTATGTTTAGTTTAGATGAATTAAAACAAACTCAGTATTTTCAAGATGTGCGCGAAGAAGCGCGTCAGGAAGGTCGTCAGGAAGGTCGCGAGGAAGGTCGCGAGCAAGGTCGTGAGGAAGGTCGTGAGGAAGGCAGACTAAACAAAGCACTAGAGGCGGTTCCTCGTTTGTTGGCCTTGGGGTTAAGTGTTGAGCAAGTCGCATCCGCCTTAGAATTAGAGGTTAAACAGGTTAGAGCTATACAAAAAGGGACATAATACACAAGGCCTGCTGAAAAAGTTTGTTGGTCGGGTTAGGAGTCAGCCTTGAATCAGTTATCAGATGTGAGTTTTCAGTTCACTGTTCACTGTTTACTGTTCACTGAAAATACTCCCATCTCCTTGGGAAAAATCCCACGGTTATAGAAATCTTGGCGGAAAAGTCTCTACAACCGGGTTTTTCTAGGAATATTAGGAAAGGAGATTGCCGCGACTACCGTTAGGAAGAATAGTTTCTTCGAGGGAAGCGGAAAGAAGATTATTTTCGGTTAAAATCGCCCCAATTAAGTTAGCTCGTTTGAGATTAGCTCGTTTAAGATTGCTTCCCACTAAATAACTCAAGAGTAATCCCGCTTGGTGTAGATTAGCACCAGAAAGGTTAGCGGAGGCTAAATTCGCGCCGAGCAGATTACAACCGGTTAAGTTAGCCTGGCGAAAATTGGCTTTATTAGCGTCAGTTTTACTTAAATCGGCTCCAGTTAAGTTAGCCCCCTCAAAATCGCTACAATTGAGGTTAGCTCCCGTCAGATTAGCACCTTCGAGGTTAGCACAACGTAAATCCGCCCCCCGTAAATCCGCCCCGCGCAAATCGGCATAGCTGAGGTCGGCGTATTGAAGATGGCAGTTTTCCAGATTAGCTTGATAGAGATAGGCTCGAATTAGGTTAGCCTCTTTTAAGTTAGCATGGCTAAGATTAGCAGAGCTAAGAATAGCACGAGTGAGAATGGCCCGTTTTAGGTTAGCTTTCTCCGCCATGGCATGGGTTAAAGTGGCTGAGGTGAGATTAGCCGCTTCGAGATTCGCTTTCAACAGTTGGGCAAAAAGTAAGCTACTGTGAATTAAACAGGCAGAACTTAAATCAGCCTTTTTGAGAACAGTATTACTCAAAATCGCGCCGCTTAGTTGACTTTGGCGCAAATTTGCCCCAGAAAGGTCGGCTTTAGTCAGGTTAGCATCGATAAGACAAGCTTTGCTTAAATTAACTTCTTCGAGGGAAGCGTCCTTGAAATTAGCGTTAATTAAACAAGCTTCGGCTAAATTGGCTCGTTTTAAGTAACTATGACTTAGGTTAATCTGGTTTAAACACTGTCTCTTTAAATTGACTCCGCTAAGTCTGACTTCCGCAAAGTTGCGTTCACCTCGATTATACAGTTCGATTAGATGTTCACGATTGGTTAAGGCATTGCTACTCATAAAATAACTAAATTGTTCTGGAAGGTCATTTCCAGAGAATTGGTTGGGGAAAATTACTGATCATGAAGTCGATCTCTAGGATTAGTACAGGGAGCGACTGGGAATTTTTGCGAATAAATAGAAATTTTCAACCAATTACGGGCTTAAAATCCCTATTGGCAATCACTAAAACCGGTAAAGAACGAAAAGAATCGGGGTTCAATACCAAAAACAGTCTCTACCTAAACCCGCCACTTGTTGCCAGCCAGGTCTAGGCATTAAATTAGAGAAGTCTTGTGCGTCAGTTTTTCTGACTGAATCTACTGCCTCGCCGATGTCTTGACTCGGTATCATACAGTTGAATTTGTTAGGTCTGCTTAGTCAGTCCGGTAGCCAAGAGGCTAAAACTCTTAATCACCAGATTTCGGGGACTCTCCAGTTGAGCAAGCATAAAACTTTGTAAAAGTCAATCCCTCTTAGGGATGAACTGCCCAATTCTATTCCCTGAAGCCTTGGTTTATTGAGTCTATCAGGTTGTGGTCTGTTTTGGCAAGAGGGGTCAATGGTTTTTTAATCAATTCGCCAAAAGGCTTGATTTTCCGTAGGGGATAATTGTATAGACTGGTCATCTAAATATTGTCTGAGACTGGGGGAAGGATTGAGGAGATAAATATCGGTAAATTGATTTTTTAAGGATGGGATGGAAACTCTAGGGTTCGACGGAACAAATAAATACTTTGTCTTAGCATCAGTAGTATGGATAAGGGGCAAGGTATCTAACCAATGTTCTGAAATAATTAGAGGTTTTTGACTGCGATTAATCATTGTATAAGCGTTGGGAATATTACTACCATAACCCACATATCTAGCTGCCGGCGGTGGATAGGGAATTTTGGCAATTAATCCGAAAACTAGCAATAATATTAAGAGAATTTTTGCCCAGCCTTGGCGCTGCTGTAATCCGTTGCTTAGTAAAAAGGTAACTGCCAGCAGCATACCGAGAAAACTCGGTAAGTAAAATCTGCCCACAGCCGTGTAGCGAAATCCTCTGATTAGATCCCACGCTAAAAGAGAGAAAAAGGGGATAATTGTCAGGAGAATGATCAGGGTAAAAACTTTTTTATCGGCTTTTTTGCCCAGATAAATAAAGGAGATGATGACGAGGATAATTAGGCAGTATTCAATAATAGGGTTGATGGTGGGATTGGCTAAACTGAAATTATAAAATAAACGAGCGATCATTCTTACCCATCTTTGCCAAAGTACCTCTAGGGTTAAACTGCCTTTTGACCATCCAAAGATAGTAAATCGACCAGTAAAAATCCGGGTTAACCAAATTGAATAAATCCACAGGGAAGCAAGTAAGCTGATGCTATAGTATTTTTTGGTTAAAAAGTTAAAATAATTCAGCTGTAGCAGAAAATATAGGCTATGAACCACTAAAACAAAGATAAAGAAAACATGGGTATATAAACCAGCAATTAGGGATAAACTATAGAAAAACCAATCTTTTTTCGGTTGCGAGGAATCAATAGCTTTGAGAAATAACCAGCTAGAAAGTATCGAACAGAAAACATATAGTCCGTATTCCCAAATTCCTAGAGCATAACCAGTAAAACGCGGGGAAAAGAAGATAAGTGTAGTGGCGATTAAAGCGGCGTTTTTATTTTTAAATAAAGTCAAAGCTAAATGGTAAAAACTCCCTAAAATACCAAACCAAATAATTACCGAAAATCCTCTTAAGACTAAATAAGAATTGCCTAATAATCTTGCTAAAAACCAGAGGGAACTGTAATAGAGAGGTAGATCATAATTTGAGCTAGTATAAAGAGAGGCTAAGGTATCAGGAAAACCTTTCACGGAATTAACCCCTTGAAATTGCCAGAGTTGTTCTGTAGATTTAATTTGTCCATCGAACAGATAGTTAATTAACTGTTCGGGTGTGTAACCAGAAAGATGCAGTAAGACCAAAGATTCATCGTGCCAAACATAGCTATAGTAGGCGAGATGGACAAAATAGAAAATATTGAAAATAATCAATAAACCTAAAGCAAATCTAACCCCAGATTGACGGGTAAGCATAATTATCTCGATCCTGTTAAAAATCACTGATTACTGTTGACTAACTCCTGCTTAATCACTCTAGAATTTTGATGGGTAAGGGGTAAAGTAAACCAAAACTGTGAGCCAACCCGCGGGGTACTTTTTACCCCAATTCTCCCAGAGTGAGCCTCGATTATTTGCCGACATTGGTAGGAACCTAAACCGATTCCCGTTAGGTGTTGATTATGAAGATTTCTTACATATAAATGGAAAAGATGTTGACATTGTTCCTCATCCATGCCAATGCCATTATCGCTTAAAGTGCAGTAGAGCATATCTTGGTCAATACGAGCATCTAAAGCTAATTGAATCGGTGAAGGGTTATGTTTTAAGGCATTATTTAATAATTGTTCAAAAACACTTCTTAGCTGACAAGGATCGGCATCAATAGCGGGTAAGTCATCGGGGAGAAGATTAATAAAAGTAGCTTGATATAAATCAAAATCTTTTTGCCAATCTTTCAGCCAAATTTCCACCTGTTTTTTTAGAGATAGAGGTTGACGATGCAAGATTAAAGGCCGTTCTTCAGCAAAATGATTTTCTGATAAAGCATTAATTAAAGTTAATTGTCGCTCGCAACTACGCACCACCTTATCAAGCATTGCTCGCGAGATAGTTACTTTTTCTGTTTGCTGACACTGTAAATTTTTTAATAACATCACTAATCCCATAATCGAAGTGCGAAGATCGTGGGATACTGCCTGTAAAAAAACCGTTTTCATTTCGTATAAACGCTGAATTTCCCGGACTTTTTCCCGCAGTTCCAGGGTTCTTGCTGCCACTTCCCGTTCTAAATTATTATTCAAGCTTTGCACCCTCTGATATAGTTGCGCTTGGCCGATAGCAATACAAACTTGGGTGGCTAACTGTTCTAATAATTTGACCTCGCTTTTTTGCCAATGACGAGGATGGGAATATTGATGGACAACTAAAGCGCCTAAATGTTGATTATTAACCGTTAGAGGTAAAACTAAAGAGGATTTAACTTGCAGGTATTCGTAATAACCCTTGAGAGTGGGCAGAGTTTGCACCTTAGCGGTATTATCAGCAATAATTAACTTATCTAAAGAAAATAATTGTCCCAATTCTTCCAGTAATTCTGGTTCGGGAAACCAACCCATCAGCGAGGGAATCTGGGGACGACGGGACTCAGCGATTACCTTAGACCAACCCCGCTCTTGACAGTGACCGATATAGACTTGATCGGCATCGAGAAAATTTCTGATTTCCTCAACAATGGTATTTAAAACCTGATCTATATCTAAAGATTGATGGACTTTTAAAGCAACTTGTGTTACTAAATGTTCTCTTTCTAAAGTTTCATTTAAAGCTCGATCGATCTGTTGTCTTTCGCTAATCGCCGCCGATAAAAACAGAGAAGTTGACATGACAATGACTAAAAAGATTTGTAAGATCAAGACACCTCTGGTATAATCGGGAGCCTGTAGGATAAAAGGGCTGATTCCCCTGGCCAATCCCATCAAAGCTAAAATAGATACTAAAAAATTCGCTATTACCGCTCCCCAAGTCTGAAAACGCATGGCGGCCCAAACCACAAAAGGAAAAGGCAGATATTCGAGGTACTGCACCATACTCCAATCGGGGTTAAGAAAATTTGGTTGATCACCAAAAACCACAGAAGTCACCACCGTTAGCAAACTCAGACAAAGTAAGGCCTCGCCAAAGCGTTGGGGTTGTCGTGGTTCCCGCAGGGAGTGACGATTGAAGCAAAAACGCAACAGCAGCGGCGTGGTCATTAATATTCCTGTACTATCTCCGAGCCAGATCATGCCCCAAGACTGTCCAAATTGTCGCCAATCCCAAGTATTTAGCCAACTACGGGCAAAAGTATCGATAGTGGCATTGACTGCCGAGGCTAATAAAGCCGCTAAAAATACCAGTAAAAGAATATCGCGAATGCGCTGTAAAGTGGCGGAAAATCTCAGATAATGCAAGAATTGCGCCCCTAACAGAGCCGATAAACTGCTACCGATCGCCGAAAATAGAGCTATGGGCCAACTGGCCCCTAAAAAGAAGGTAAGAAGCAAATCCCCGATAAAAACGCCTAAAACTAGCCTTTTTCCCCCTAAAAAAACAGCAGTTAAGCCAATACCAGCACTCATCCAAATCGGGGCAGGTCGCGACCCTAAATTTAAGCAGAGATAGCCTAGCCAACCAACACCCAGATAAACTAGGGCAACAAGCACAATTTTAGATCGATCTGATGAAATACGCAGCATTTTCAGTTATCAGTTATCAGTTATCAGTCATCAGTTATCAGTTATCAGTTATCAGGTTTAAGTTTTAAGTTATTAGGTTTAAGTTTTCAATTTTCAATAAATTTAGTATCTTTCACTGGTCGCTGGTCACTGGTCACTGATCACTGGTCACTGGTCACTGTTAATCTATTTCCAGATTGCCTAAACTAGGAGTAGTTCTGCCTCATGCAGATGGGTGAAAACCGTACATTTTCCCGTTAGGAATCAAAGATCATGCGGATTTTAATTGTTGAAGACGATCCTTTAATGCAGTTAGGTTTAGAACAAGCGCTCAGTGAACAGCCGGATTTTGAGATTGTTGGTCAAGCTAGTGATGGTCTAGCGGGGGTACAATTAGCCCTATCCCTACGGCCGGATTTAGTGGTCATGGACATCGGTTTACCCCGTCTCGATGGCATTGCGGCAACTAAACAGATTAAGGAAGGTTTAGCTAATGTTCATGTGGTCATGCTCACTTCCCACACTCTCCAACAGGAAGTGATCGCAGCTCTGGCTAGTGGTGCTGATGCCTATTGTATCAAGGGAGCCAGTCTCGATCGCCTTTTGGCCGCCATTGAAGCGGCCAAGGATGGGGCCACCTATTTAGACCCCCAAATTGCCCGTTTAGTCATGGATAATCTCAAACCGCCAGCAGTGCAACCTAATCCCAATCTAGCACTTTTATCGGAGCGAGAAATGGAGGTTTTAAAGTTAATTGTTGAGGGCAAAAGTAACGCTGAAATCGCCGAACAACTCTATTTAAGCACCAATACGATTAAAACCCATGTGCGGGGAATTATGAATAAATTAGCCGTGGACGACCGAGTACAAGCGGCCGTAATTGCCCTGCGATCGGGTATTGTTTAAGGAGAAAATTGCGATTTACCTTAAATGTCGGTCAGGGTAAGCGCATCTTAACAATCCTTGACAAAATGAACTTTATGTGAGTTGCTTACCCAGAGTGCGATTCAGGCATATTTGAGGAGAATTTGCCATCTCAATTGTTAAGCAAAAATCGACCAAATGGGTCGATTTCGTAACTATTCTGATTGACTGGTATCACTTGAAATGCCCACGCGGATCACAAAATTGACCAATTGTCAATAGCGTTTGAGATGCTCTCACCCTGGATTTGGACATCGGGAATATAAGCGTTTACTATGGTAATCATAGCAATTACCGTAGGTTGGGTTGAGCGAATAAATAGGTTGAAGAAAAACCTCTCGCTTCTAAGGGAAAGCGAGACCCAACACCCAACACCTAAATCCGTCTGAATCGGCGCTCGATCTTCCTCTCCTCTCATTGCTTTTTGTTGGGTTTCCTTGCGTCAACCCAACCTACGAAACTAACCGATTCGACTGACTTTAAATATAGCTTACAAGCTGTTTTGCCCAACCCTAGTTAGGGTTTGCTGAAAAAGTTTGTTGGTGGGGTTAGGAGTCAGGAGTCTCCGAGTCAGTAGCCGGTCGTTTCAGGCTTTGTTGCCCTCTTTTTTTGTACCAGTTTATGTACTAAAAAAGGATAATGCCAGGTTTTTGAAGGTCTTAATCCTATTTTCGCAGCATGAACATCGGATTTTAACAGGTCAAAAGCCTTATTTTAAAAGGGTTTTACCATTATTCAGCAAGCCCTAGTTAATCAGCCTTCAAGAATAAGTAAAAATTATAACTGTAAAATAAACAATTAGAATATTTAAATATTTGGGGCGATTAGTTAAATGTAACAAGTAAGTTACAAGATTTTGATTTTCCCAGAATTTGCCAAAATTTGGCTGTAAATCGGGGTTGCCTACATTTAATAATATGGTATGATCGTGGTATGCTGTGGGCTTAGTTTAAGCATTAAACCTTAAATCAACGGAAAACCAAGGCAATCAGGGGACTATATCGATTCTCTTGCCCAAAAAAAGCCGCTAGTGATGAGATTTTTTTATGTTGCAATTTTTGAAGTTTTGTAAAGGCTATTGACTTAAAGCCAGAATTGTGTAACTCTCCCCGCTCCCAAGTCCGGCACTCGCAGACAGTCAACAGCTAATCAAGTTGGGAACTAGGAGGAGAGGTCAACTCCTAGTCCCCTGTTTTTTGGGACATCAATTCCGCTTAAGGTACTTCAGTCCAGCGCCTAAGCCTCCTAGTACCAGCAAACTCAGCACAGTTGAGGGTTCGGGAATCGGGGCAGAAAAGTTAGAAATCGTCACACTAGCCCGTCCAAAAAGGTTGTCGCGAGTGAAAATACGGAAACCAAAGCTGTCGCCAGCTAGGACGTTAAACGTCGATGTCCCGTTTTGGACAACACCTCCCCCATTATTAGTTACTTGGGTGAAGCTGCCGTTGAGCAGATATCCGAAGGGATCCCAGAAAGGCCCATCAGCAGTCGAATAGTTCCAATCAAACGTCACCGTCCCAGCCGCAGCCGCAGTGGTGGTGTAGTCTGTGGTTCCAGAACCGCCAGAACCATTGTTCCCCCCAGTCAGGCTAATAGACGCGGGAGCGCCGCCGGTATTGACGAACCCGTCGGCATTACTATTGGTAAATGTCCAATTAATGGGAGCGTAGGGAGTTTGGAAACCGAACACTGTCGCGGCACTAGCACTAGAAGCAGCGGCTAGGGTGAGGCTAACAGTAGTGACAGTCATTGCGGTCTATGACCGCAATGACTCGAATAATTTTGGCGATTTGCTGGCCATGGCCCTAAAAATAAATTAATTTACGACTCTACCTTACAATCGAGCAAAATATTTTTCCAGAGGATTTTTTATAGAAATATTACGATCATATCTATATAGATAAGTAAATGGTTGGTTCTCTTATTCTTTGTGTGATCAGTTTAACTTATATAGTAGCGATCGATCTTTGTGTCCTCTGTGTCTGGAGTGGTTCTTTCCACTCATTCGCCCGCAAATCTACTCGAATCTGGCGCTGCTGATTTTTTATCTCAGTTTGAAGATGGGCTGAAAACTGGCGCAATGTGGACATCGATCGAAAGACTAAGCTAAACTGGTAATGACTATGTATTAGGGCGGAGGTCAACGGACGCAACTATGGACAATTTGGAGGTAAAACAAAAACCGATCCGGTGTTTAGAAGATGCGATCGAAAGGTGTCAAACTTTAGGAATGCGGGTTAGTCGTCAGCGTCGCTATATTTTAGAATTGCTGTGGCAAGCGCAGGAACACCTATCAGCGCGAGAAATTTATGATCGTCTCAATCTGCAAGGAAAGAACATCGGTCATACCTCAGTGTACCAAAACCTAGAGGCTCTATCGGGTCAAGGCATTATCGAATCTGTGGAACGCTGGGACGGCAGACTCTACGGCAACATCAGCGATTCCCACAGTCACGTCAATTGTCTGGACAGTCAACAAATCATCGATGTGCATATCCAACTTCCCCCGGAATTAATTAAACAGGTCGAGGCATCGACGGGGGTAAAAATTACCGATTATCGCATCGATTTCTATGGCTATAAACAAAACAAATGAGCCAGATAACTGTATAATTGACCCTGTGAATAGTATCCGTTGACAGGCTGCAACTCTTGTGATCGATCGCCCTCTCACCTTAATTATCATCGATAATGACCCGATTTTCCGCTTGGGTCTGGTGCAGGCCTTGTCGCAGATAGAAAATATTAGTATCGTCACCGAAGGGGATTTAGAAACAATTTTCGCTTTGACTCTTAATCCGGCCGCCGAAATTATCCTCATTGATCCTCTTTTTGATTGGTCTTACTGTGAAATTCTCCACTCTCGCTATCCCGAAAGTAAAATTGTTTTATTAACCTTTCCTCTCGATTCCAGACAGCAACTAATCGCCAGAGAATTAGGCATAGCAGGTTATATTCCCAAAGGCACAAACCTAGAGCAATTTATCATTATTTTAGGGCAAATTTCCCGAGATGAATCCCCAGATGTTGCCCCTTCTCCTCTCACCATTGCTACCCGTCCAAGTTTAGCCCCTAGCCATTGGTTAATCACTGCCGGAAAAACGGGATTAAATCGCATCGAAAGTGAATTACATTTAATTGATCTCCATCTCAATCAACAGTCTTTATCTGGCTTTGATCGCTTTTATTGGCAGGGGAGAAAACGAGAACTTTTAGCGGCTCTATGGCTAGTCAGAAAACTAATTCCTCTCGAAGGTAGCTATTACAATTCATCTTCAGTGACACCCCCGATAATAATTAACAATATCGATCGAGAATTACCAATTTTAAGCCGCGAGCGTCCCCTCTGTGTTTCTGCGGTTTTTGAGTCCACTTTAGCGGTCATTCGATCGCCTTTAATTAATAGAACAAAGATTAGTTTTGAAATTGATGTTTTACAGGATAATCGGCAACGGGAATTATTGTATTTAGTTCTCGATGAAATTCGGAAAAATGTCGATGAAATGAGATATTTACAGGTTAGCAGTGGGGAATTAACCAGTCGCTTAAATCTGATTATTTACGATATCTGGGAGAAAGTTACGCGTAAATTTTTAGAAATTAATGCCTCGGTTTATGATGAAATTAGTAAAGGCAGACTTAACGAAATTATTCTGGAAGAAAGAGAGGCAATTCACACAGAAATCCTCAATAAAATTCCTTTTACTCTTGACTTATTTTCCTATTTAGTGTACGAAAATAGTTTAACTATTGACGGAGTAGGATACCGAGCTAATGCTCCTGAAACCATCGCCAGAGCCGAAATTCTCCTGCAAAATCTCATTCATAATATTGCCAATGCAGTGACAGTAATTATTCTCAATAACTTCTCGGAATCGGAAAGAATCAAACAAAAACTTTACCAGTCAGAATTTCTCATCGCCAGAAAATTAGCTAAAATCCGCAATGAATTATCTTGGAAATACCGACGGCAACAATACTGGCAAGAACCTAAAGATATCTTTGAAAGTCAATATCAATTATTTCACTATAGCGAGGGAGAAATCCAATCTCTAGCCATTTATTCCCCTCGACAGGAAGAATTAAATAGTTTAACAGGCATACCCTGGTTAGTTTCGATCGCCTTAGAATTAAGAGACTCTTTATCTCCTCGTTTACGCGCTTTTTTTCGGGTGGCAGGTAAGGGAGTAGTCTATATTCTTATCCAAGTTATCGGTCGCGGTATTGGTTTAGTAGTTCGCGGGGTTTTACAGGGAGTCGGTAACACTTGGCAGGAAGTCAAAGGTAAAAAGTAAGTGACTAAGAACAAGAGGTAATACTAAATCCCTGTTTAAAAGGTATAGGAAAGTGGGGAGCTTTTTTCAGTGATCAGTAAACAGTAATACTAAATCCGTTGAGTATAGGCTACATATCAAGACAGGCAAAAGGCAAAAGGGGGGATAAATAATCATTATTTAATAACCGGATTTAGTATAATCAGTGAACTGATAACTCACTTCTGAAAACTAAAAACTCATAGCTGATAACTGGTAACTGATAACTGATAACTGATAATCCGTTAGCCTCTTAACCAGTCAAATAATTGACCGAGGGTGATTTGAAAACCGATCGCAAAAGCGGGGACGGGTAAAAGAGCATTTTCTGATTCAAAGATAGCGATAGTTCGATCACTAAAATAAACAAAGATAATTTCTTCTTCGGGGTCGATTAACCAACCCATTTGAGTGCCGTTATCTAGACAATAAAGAATATTTTTAACAACTTTAGTCTGATTTTGATCGGGAGAGAGAATTTCAATTAACCAGTCAGGAGCGATTGCAAAATTATTTAATACTTTTCTTTTGGCATCGCGGGGAATATTTTCCCAGAGAAAAACTGAAACATCAGGAACTAGAGAACGACTGCCAAAAGTACAACGCAATTGAGGATAAGCACGGGCAATTCGTTGGGGTTTTAGACTGGCGTTAATAGCTGGAACTAAATCACCTTGAATAGTGCTATGTTTACCTTGGGGCATGGGTTTGGCAATAATTTGACCGTCAATAAATTCCTTGCGGGGTTTAGTTTCTGGTAATTGCAGAAATTCCCTTAGTGTCAGGGAATTATTAACAGTTACAACCATAAAATTTTTTTATTGATCGCTATGATCGTTAATTTTAACGCAATTTTTCAAAGCCGACGGGATCGGCAATACTCGCCCCGCTACTATATTACAAAGTATTAACTTCTCTCTCAGAAACGGGACAAAAGGCGGGTAGGTTGCCTATGCTTGCAAAAACCCCAAGCACCGACGAGTATATGTTTCAGCCCTTCCTCCACTACCTAGAGCGAGAACTATTCGCACGCTTCCCGTTACAGACTCGTCCGATTCTGCCAGAGTTGGAATTTCAAGTTAGTCAACGGGGGAAAAATCCGGCTATGATTGAAAGCTGGTGCTATCAGTGTCCCCAATTCCGCAAAATTCGTTACACCTACATTAACGCGGGGGAAACAGCCCAAATCTTTAATAGTGTCATTTACCCTAGTTACAATTACGATTTACCCCTGCTGGGCATTGATTTTTTGTCGTTTGGAAAAAAGAAAATATTGGTAGTTCTCGATTTTCAACCTCTTTTTCGCGACCGAGATTATTTAATCAAATACATCGAACCCATGCGATCAATCCGGGATAAATACCCCGATTTAGCTCAAGATTTGCCGATGAAATACTACGACGCTAATCAGTATTTTTCCCCCTATCTGCTCTTCGCCAAAACCGATGCGGAGACGGTAGTTAAACAACTTTTCCCCGCTTATCAAGAGTTTATCCAACTGTATTGGCAACTGTTAGAAAAAGCCCAAACCCTAACCAGCGCAGCCGCTCAAGAACCGATTATCGCCGCCCAAAAAGACTACGATCGATATAGTGCCGAACGGGATCCCGCTTCTGGTCTATTTAGCAGTTATTTCGGTCAGGAATGGTCAGAAAAATTCCTGCACGAATTCCTCTTTGAAGATGCCATTGCCACCGCCATCCACGCTTAGAAAAAAGCTTGCTCATGTCCCTTTATCAACCCTTTTTAGACTCCGCTTTCACCCTGCTGTCAGAACATTTGTCCCTACAACCCTATCCCATTCCCGCCGGCTTTGAACGGAAGGAAACAGTTACAGGCAAGGGAAAAAGACAGGAAACGGTCATTACCACCAGCTACGCTTGGCAATCCTCAAAATTGCGGCAAATTCGAGCCGCCCACGTTTGCGGAGGTGATTCCCTTCAGGTGCTTAATTTTGTCATTTTTCCCCGTTTAGAGTACGATTTGCCCTTTTTCGGGGCGGATTTAGTCACCTTGCCAGGGGGTCATCTGATTGCGATCGATCTGCAGCCACTTTTCCACGATCGCAATTACCAAAAAAAATACAGCGATCCAATTATGCCGATTTTCCGCTCCTATCAGGCTGATTTGCCCTGGGGAGGCGACTTTCCCGAAGAAGCGAAGGGCTTTTTTTCCCCCGCCTTTCTCTGGACAAGACCCCCGGAGACGGAAACCGTGCAAACGCGGGTTTTAGGGGCATTTAAGGACTATCTACAAGCTTATTTGACTCTGGTAGCTTCATCGGCAGCGATTAGCGATCGCCAACAATTAACGGCGATCGAAAAAGCCCAATTAGCCTACATTAACTATCGTGCCGCTAAAGATCCCGCTAGGGGAATGTTTACCCGTCTCTACGGACAGGAATGGACAGAAGAATATATTCACGGTTTCCTGTTTGATTTAGAGCGTCAATTGGCGATAATTGGTTGAGTTTTCCCGATCAACCCCGCTATGATTAGCGGTTATCAAGACAAAAAAACTTCCGTGGTAAGTGTACTATTGATCATCACTCCCAAGATTATCTATCTCGGTCTGGCCGGGATAGCGGTCTTGGGAATTTATTATTTATTGCAGAGTCAGATCGCCAGTCGTCGTCAAGTGGAGATAACTTTACGACAACAAACCGAGCGGGAGCGTTTAATCAATCAGATCGCCCAAAATATTCGGCAATCCTTAAAATTAGGGGAAGTTTTAACCACCACCGTCGCCGATGTGCGTCAATTTTTACTCACCGATCGCGTGTTAATTTATCGTCTCAATGACGACGGTACGGGTAGCGCCATTACCGAGTCAGTTTTGCCGGAATATCCCGCCATTTTGGGGCAAACTTTCCCCCCCGAAGTCTTTCCCCCGGAATATCATCAGGCATATATCCAGGGCAAAATCCGGGCAATCGCTGATGTTAACCGAGAAGATGTGGAACCCTGTCTAGTAGAATTCCTGGCCCAGTTCCGCGTCCAAGCTAAATTAGTCGTTCCCATTATCCAACAGTTCCGCGAACAGGATTCATCTACCCCGCACCTCTGGGGACTGTTGATCGCTCACCACTGCCGCAGCCAGCGACAATGGCAACCCCTAGAAATCGACCTGATGAAACAGTTAGCCACCCAAGTGGCGATCGCTATTCAGCAATCGGAACTCTACGAACAACTGGGACAACTAAACGCCGAATTAGAGGATCGGGTGCGTCAACGTACCGAAGAACTAGCCCGGACTAACGACGCACTAAGAGAAGAAATCGCCGAACGTCAACGCACAGAGGTGGCCCTGCGTCATACCAACCAAACTCTACAATCTTTGATCGCCGCCTCTCCCCGGGCAATTTTTAGCCTCGATTTACAGGAAAGGGTGAAAATGTGGAATCCGGCGGCCGAAAGAATGTTCGGTTGGACGGAAGCAGAAGTGATCGATCGCCCCAATCCCGTCATTTCTAGGGAAAATGAACCGGAGTACGAAAAACTCTGGCAGAGCGTTTTAGCGGGAATATCGCCCCCTAGTCTGGAAATTGGCCGTCAAACTAAGGACGGAAAAGCGATCGAGATCGTCTTTTCTGCCGCTCCCCTCACCGATAGTGATGGTCAAATCGACGGGTTAGTGGCAGTGGTGGCCGATATCAGCGAACAGAAGCGACAAGCGGAACAGGTGCGTCTTTTACAGTCGGTGGTAGTCAATACCAATGATGCGGTAATTATCACCGAAGCCGGGCCGATCGAGCCGCCAGGACCGCGGATTCTCTACGTTAACCAAGCTTTCACCACCATGACAGGCTATAGTCTTGAGGAAGTGCTGGGCCAAACCCCACGCATTTTTCAGGGACCAAAAACCGATCCCGAAGCTGTTAAAAGAGTGCGAGATGCCTTCTTGCGTTTGCAACCTGTCACCGGGGAGGCGATCAACTATCGCAAGGATGGCAGTGAATTTTGGGTGGAGTTTAGTATTGTGCCGGTGGCGGATAAACGGGGAAAATATACCCACTGGATTTCTATTCAACGGGATATTAGCGAACGCAAACAAACAGAGGAAGCACTGCGACAGAGTGAAGAACGTTTTCGCTCCCTGATCGAGAATGCCCTCGACATTATCACAATTATCGGTTCTAACGGCACGATTTACTACGAAAATCCCTCCGTCGAGAAGGTTTTAGGCTATTCTCCCCCGGAATTAATCGGTCAAAACTTTTTTTCCTATATTCACAAAGATGATCTGGCCGATGTCTGTTCCCTGTTAAGTCAATCTCTCAACAATAGCGGAGAAACCCGCTCGATCGAGTTCCGTCGTCGTCATCAGGATGGCCAATGGCGCACTTTTGAGGCCCTGCCGAAGGCCTTAAGTTTTAACGAAACCGGGGAACTAGCGCTCGAAGGTGCTGCTTCCCCGAAAATTTTTATCAATTCTCGCGATATTACCGAACGCAAGCGCCTTGATGAGGTGCGGATGGCCCTGGAACGGGAAAAAGCCCTTAGCGCCCTGAAAACTAACTTTTTTTCCATGGTTTCCCACGAATTTCGCACCCCTTTAAGCACGGTGCTGGCCGCGTCCCAGTTGTTGGAAACTTCCCCCGGCGCTTGGGAAAATCCCGAAAAAAGGGAACGGAATCTGCATCGCATTCAAGAGTCAGTCCGCAATATGGTGCAGTTACTCGATGATATTCTCACTATTAATCGCGCCGAAACTGGTAAGTTAGAATTTAATCCCCAATGGTTGGATCTGGAGAAATTTGGCCGTCATCTACTGGAGGAAATGCAGTTGAGCGCCGGCAGTCAACACACGCTAATTTTTGTCTGTCAGGAAACTAATACTAGCGCCTACGTCGATGAAAAGTTATTGCGATCGATCCTAGAAAATCTGCTCACTAACGCGATTAAATATTCACCCACCGACGGACAGGTCCACTGTTCTATTACTTTTTTGGAGAAGGCTATTCAATTACAGATTCGCGATCGGGGTTTGGGCATTTCGATGGAAGATCAAAAACAGTTATTTGAACCTTTCTATCGCGGAAAAAATGTCCGTCACATCGCCGGGACAGGGTTGGGTTTGGTGGTAGTGCAGAAATGCGTGGAACTACACGGCGGTTCGATCGAAATTGCTAGTATCCCCGGTAATGGAACCACTGTCACGATTCTATTACCGAAAGTGACCTGAAATTAAATAAATCGGAGCGAGAATCATTCTCAATGAGCGGAAAACTTCTGGGGAAGAAATTAGGAAACACCACCCAGACGGGCATATTCTAAAATTGACCGGCTGAGAGCATCGCGATCATCGCGGGTGAGATAATAATTCCGGCCGCCGATATCATTGAGAAATCGCAGTAGGGCAAGACAAGCAGACTCTAGATCCGCTCTGTGTCGGGCAGCCGCTAAAGCTTGTTCAGAGGTGGCATAAACTAGGCAATCGCTAATTCCTTCGCTGCCATCCACTCGCCAACATTGAAAAGAATAACCCTGCATTTCTAGGATCAATTCAATCTGCCAGCCGTGATAGTCAAATCGCGTATAAATCATTTCAAGCAGCCCCTTTTAGGAGAGGAGAGTCACAGGTTTGACCGCTCTGATTGTCTAGAAGCCCTGCACCTGTCTAACTTTCTAATTTAACGGGTGATTATGGAAACCCTCTGCAAACTTTGTGCAGATTTCGTGCAGAAATGATTTTGTCTACTGTCCCAAGGCAGATATTACTTTAAACGATAACCGAGACCGTGAACGGTTTCAATAAAGTCTTCCGGCGCACCGAGGGATTTTAGCTTGTGACGAAGACCGCGAATATGGGAAGTAACGGTTTCCTCGGCCGGAGAATCGTCCAAAGACCAAACTCGCTCAATAATACCCGATCGACTTAAGACCCGGCGCCCATGGGTAACAAGTAATTCTAAGAGAGCGAATTCCTTGGGGGTGAGGGAAAGAAGTTGACTGTTATAACTGGCCTCGTGGGTACTGGGATTTAACTGCAACCCCCCCCAAGATAATAAAACACTGCTGGTGCTGCTGCCGCGTCGGATCAAGGCCCGAATCCGCGCCATTAATTCGCCCAAATCGAAGGGTTTAGTGACATAATCATCGGCCCCCGCGTCTAATCCGTCGATTTTATCGATTACCGTATCCCTTGCGGTTAATAATAGGACGGGAACGGTGGCATTAGCAAAGACGGGATGATGGGATTCCGCTCGTCGCAGACGTTGACAGAGCAAAGTTCCGCTTAATTTTGGCAGGGTGACATCGAGAACTAAAAGATCATATTTGCCTAATTCTAGCCAATTCCAGCCTTCTTCTCCGTCTCTAGCCACATCGACAACGTATTGTCGCTCGCTCAATGCCTCTCGCAAAATCTCGGCTAGTTGCATATCATCTTCTACTACTAAAATTCGCATGGTCTAGAGTTGACACTCCCGCTGTCAAGCTGACGCTGTGACGGGGGATTCTTGATTCACAGAAACCCGCTTTTCGGTACAAGTACCAACGAGTCTTACAGTTTCTCCCCAAGCTTGAAATTCCGACTGTCCATCGGTATTTGTTGACAGTATTCTCATACCTTCTTCCCTTAAATTCTTGGCGGCGTTTTCATCTCTATCGTGCTGCGTCTTACATTCTGGACAAATCCATTCACGAATACTGAGAGTCAACAAATCATTTTTAAATCCACAGCCAGAACAGAGTTTTGTACTCGGATAAAACCTGTCAACTTCTACAAGTTTTCCTCCCTCTCTTTCTAGCTTGTAATCCAAGAAATTAAGCAACATACCAAAACCAGCGTCATGTATTGATTTGGCTAATTTAGTCCTTGCTAACCCTTTAATATTCAGATTCTCGGCTACAACGATTTGGTTTTCATCGCATAACTTTCTGGAGAGTTTATGAAGAAAATCCTGTCTAGTATTTGCTATCTTTTCGTGAACCTTGGCTACCTCCTTAATGGCTTTTTGGCGATTATTAGACCCCTTGGCTTTACGAGACAATGCTTGTTGTCTCCGCTTTAAACGTTTAGCATATTTTCTGGTAGGTTTGATTGGGTCAACCTTGTAGGTTGTTTCACCATCAAAAACTGTAACCAAAGAAGATAAACCTAGGTCTATCCCTGATATTTTTAGTTTTTCAATGGTTGTTGAGTCATCCATTTCCAACAAGATTGCAGCAAAATATTTATCTGTACTGGTTTTAGAAACAGTTACCGACTTAATCTGGCCATTTATCACTTGAGAAATATTAGCTTTTACCACCCCTAATTTAGGTAGTTTAATTCCCTTATTTCTAATTGAACAACTTTCAGGATAACGGATTGATTGTTTTTTATGCTTACTTTTAAACTTAGGGAATTTTGTTCTTTTTGAGAAGAAGTTCTTAAAAGCAGATTCTAAGTTTTTCAATGATTGCTGCAAGGTAGCGGCAGTAGCCTCAGCTAATCATTCAAAATCTGGTTGTTTCTTGAGTTGGGTAAGGTCTTTTGCCATGTCACAGTAGGTCATTCCTTTACCCGTCTCTAGGTACTGATTGTTAGTTTTATTTAAGTAGTAATTCCAAACAAAACGAACGCAACCAAAGTTTTTAGCTAGGGCCAGTTCTTGTTCTTTGTTTGGGTATATTCTTACTTTTAAAACATTTAACATCAGCCTGACCCCATCTGTACTATTTTTTACTATAAGGCTTACCGCTTAAATGTGTCAAGTTCATACATACCTTGAGAATCAAGCCTTAACGCTGTCGCGTTAAGGCTTGATTCTGGTGGCAATTCATCGTTACGTTAATTTCTGGTATATTTTTGATGAAGGAGAAATTTAACGGGAGTCCTCTTGCTCCATTTAGATAGCCACAATGACCGATGATGCCATCCCTAGTCTAAATTTAGCGATCTCTAGTTTAGCGACAAGTAATCATTTCGCCCGTTGGGTGACGAAAGCACCCCTACCGGGGGGATATGTGCATCATGACTGTGAATGGACCGAGAGTCTAACCACGGAATGGATGGCATGGCAGGAAATGTTCTGTCTGCAAAAAATGCCGACCTTGCCGATGTTAGAGCAATTAGAAGCAAATTCTCGACCTAAACTGACTCTTTCGGGAGAAGGCGGCAGTTATGGCGGTCAATTAATGCAGAAACTAGGTATTAGTCTCTGGCAATGGTTATTTCAAGCATCAATTGGTCAAAGTTTCGCCCAAAGTCAGGGAATCGCCCTCGGCAAAAATCAGCCCCTGCGAATTCGCTTGGAATGTCGCAATCCCCATTTAATTCTGCTGCCCTGGGAAATTATGCAGCAAGCAGGTAAACAGGCCATATCTCTGCATCCGAATATACTCTTTAGCCGCACCACCAGCGATGTGGACCCACTGCCACCGATCAAACCGAGTAATAGTCTCAGTATTCTCTTAGTTATCGGCGAAAAACAGATTAAAACCGCCGCTAGTTCCCTCAACCTCACCGCCATTAATACGGGTGGAGAAACTAATTCCGACCAGGCACTGGAATCCGAGGCCGCCAATCTCATCCGGGTTATCTCCCCTGGGGGCAGTAGTTCCCTCCCTGAGAATTTGGGAGTGAAAGTCAAAGTCGATACCTTAATTCGACCGGAGGCCGAAGAACTGACCAGGGCCTTGGATACGGGTAAATATCAAGCTTTTTTCTACGCCGGTCACGGAATGGCCGCCCCCAATGGCGGTTCCCTATTTCTGCGGCCGGGGGAACAGCTAAATGGGACGGAGTTAGCCCAAGCTTTGGTGAGAAATCAGGTCATTTTAACCGTTTTTAATGCCTGTTGGGGTGCTTATCCCGCTAAATCAGGTCAGGAGATGATCCCCCGCAGCAGTCTGGCGGAAGTCTTGATTCACCACGGCGTTCCCGCAGTTTTGGCCATGCGAGATGCGATCGCTGATCGAGAGGCCTTGAGTTTTATCGAAGTTTTTACCCGCACCCTCTTCGGGTTCAAAGACAAAGAAGCGCAGATGTCCAACTTGTTTCCCGGTCCGAGAGTCCCTATTGATCAGGCCGTTCGCATCGCCAGGCAGCAGTTATTAACCCTCTACAAGTACAATCAACCCGCTTGGACTTTGCCGATCCTCTATATGCACCCGGAATTCGACGGGCAATTGCTGCAAACCCTTGATGAGACTCAATCACCGACGGTTATGCCCAATATCTCCAGAACCATGCCCGCCGCTTTCTTATACTATCTCGATCGTCCCGAAAGAAAATGGTCAATCCGTGGTGGTGGCATGAATATAGGACGGGACATGGAAAATGATCTACAGATTACTGAAAAATGGGTTAGTAAAAACCATTGTCGGATAATTTGCCGTAAAAAACCCGATGATTCAGACTATCAATACTTTCTCGAAGATTTCTCCCGTTTTGGTACTTTTATCTACCAAGATGGCCACTGGAAACAGGTACATAACCAAGAAGTTCCCCTAGAGTCCGGTTTACAGATTCGCTTCGGCAGTTACCAAGGCCAAATCCTCGCATTTGTGGTGGAATAATTAGGGTTGGCTGAAAAAGTTTGTCGTCGGGGCAGGGTGTGGGGTGTGGGGTGTGGGGAGATGGGGTGTTGGGGGAGTGGAAATTATGAATTATGAATTATGAATTATGAATTGGGGAGGTGGGGAGATGGGAGAATAAATAAAATAGTCTCGGAGTCTCCTGTCTCGGAGTCTCCTGTCTCGGAGTCTCCTGTCTCCTGCCTTCGTTAACTAACTTTTTGCTTCCTCTTTAAGGGAATAAATTGGTTTAAACCAACCTTTGCGCCAGAAGTAGAAAATCAAGCCTCCCGCTACGGCTAACATGACTAACCAGACCATGAAATAACTCCATTCTCCTTTTAATTCTGGCATATTCTCGAAGTTCATGCCATAGACACCAACGATAAAAGTTAAGGGAATAAAAATCGTCGAAATTACCGTTAAAAACTTCATAATTTCGTTTAATTTATTGCCCATAGTGGACATATAAACATCCATCAAACTCGCCGCTAATTCTCGATAAGCTTCGATAATTTCCAGAATTTGAATGACGTGGTCGTAGGAATCCCGAAAATAAATTTGTACTTCATCACTGACTATACCATGATGGTCCCGCATGAGCAGATGTAGGACATTTCGCATCGGCCAAATTAAGCGACGCAGTGCCAATAATTCCCGACGGACATCATAGATTTCCTGCATTGTATCTCGATCGGGATTACTAATAATCGCATCTTCCAACGCTTCAATCCGATCTTCGTAGTGTTCTACCACGGGAAAATAACCATCGATAATCGTATCTAATAATAAATAGGTTAAATAATCCGCCCCCGATTTCCGTACTCGTCCCTGGGAAGTGCGAATTCGATCTCTCACTATCTCAAAACAGTCCTGTAATTCCTCCTCTTGAAAACTTAAAAGATAGCGTTTTCCCAAGACAAAACTCACCTGTTCCGTATCAAAACCGCTTTCATCTTCCTTCAGTCGCACCATCTGAGAAATCACTAACAATTGATTGTTATAGTCCTCTAACTTGGGTCGCTGCGGCACATTAACCACATCTTCTAATAACAAAGGATGCAGATTAAAAATGTCTCCCACCTGTTTTAAAACCGTCTCACTCCCTAACCCTTGAATATCCATCCAAGACACGGTATTTGTGCCAATATAGGGGGCGCAAGCATTGGGGGTAATATCCACCTTGCGAACGGCGTTATCTTCATCGTAGTCAATTAAAATAATCCGCGAGGGTTTGGCATCCGGTTCGATAATTAATGTCCCTGGTTCACTACCCGGTTCATCATAAAAATAATCGAAGTAGTCTTCTTCCTCGTCTCCATCGGTATCGGGACGATTGTTGACGAATATATCGGGTTGTAGTTGGGTCATAAGCTTACAACAATCTGGCTAATTTGGGCAATAAGAAAACAGAAAAGTTAAAAAATTTAATTTGCCTAAAGTTACTATCTATCGCCATGAGATTACATTGACATACTCCCACCGTCACAGCGTAGCTTGACGGGGGATTCTTTCCACATCGCTGTTAGAAATTCCTTGTTCAACGAGACAACTTAGATTCTCAATGTCTCCACTGAAAACCCAGAGGTCGGACTCTCCCAAGGCGTTTAGGTCGGTTTCTGTTTGCCCAACAGTACCGTTGAGATAATTTCCCAAATATTGCAACCCTTTTTTAAGAATGTTGATTGCTGCATTATGATCTCTATCTAAGACTGTTTTACAATTGAGGCATTGATGAGTTCTAGTGCTTAATGTTTTTTGAACTCTCGTCCCACAAACTGAACAATCTTGGCTAGTAAAATGGGGAGGAACAGCAATACAAACAATCCGATAAATCTTGGCAAAATAATTCAACCATTCAGTGAATTGATACCAAGAAGCATCACTAATCGACTTGGCAAGTTTACGGTTT